>JAFNIT010000001.1 GCA_017601345.1 Candidatus Brockarchaeota archaeon
TCTCATTCTTGAATGCTGCTAAAGTCCACAGTGGTTTCATAGGTAGACTCGCATTGGAAATAGTGAACCTGAATAATGAGAGGGAGCCCGTTGTTGTTAAGAGCGGAGACCCGTTTATGCACATAGAATTCATACGGAGAGAAGGAGAACCATCTCCATACGAGGGAGAGTATCAGTTCCAGTACATGACTAAAGAGGAGATCGAGTTTTACATACCCTTCATGAAGAAAGTTTTCGGCAAGGATTTTGAGAGACTCGCTTCAAAGTGGAAACTATACGAGAAGCTTAAGTAGGCAAGTAGTCTTCACTCCTGGTTAAATTCTTTTTTTATATAAAAACGCTGTATGATTAAGGCTCTCGCTGAAGAAATCCCTGGTTTCTCCTCTTTTTCTCATCACGGTTTTAAGCCGACATCCGAGGAGAAGTGAGAAAATACTTCATCAAACGGGTCTTAAAACACATGGGGAGGGTAGGATTACAATCCTAAGTATGGCGTAAATCCGCTATCATAAGGAATTTACTCTGTTAGTATCTCAACAGAAAATAGTTTTTCTTCGGCTAGAAGAATAATAAAATGAGTGCTAATTGGTGATGTGGCATGGAAGAGTATGATGTCGTCGTTGTAGGCGGAGGAGTGGCCGGTTCTGTTGCCGCAAGGTTCGCTGCAAAAAGTGGTTTCAAGACACTATTGCTAGAGAAATATAAGACTCCCAGGAACAAGCCTTGTTCTGGAATCCAGTTTCAGTATTTCGAGAAGCTTATTGGCGAAAAAATACCACGTGAAAAGCTTTGCAGAAACGAGCTCTTTAAAGTGGAGATAATAACTCCAAGGGATAGGGTTTTAAAGGGCAGAATGAAGATGCTGAATTTTTGGAGGTCCACCTTTGACAGTTGGCTCAATTCGCTTGCAGCAGATGCTGGTGCAGATTTTCAAGATAATACTCCGCTAGTTGATTTTGTTCAGGATGAAAGCGGAGGCAAGATAACTGTTAAAGTCTCTGTAGAAGGCGAGCATAGAGAGGTTAAGGCTCGCTATCTTATTGGAGCTGACGGAATGCTTTCAAGGGTCAGGAGAAAACTTCGGCCGCAAGACTTTGATAGAAAAGCTTCAGGAGCAACAATAAACTACTACTTCGTCGGGGAGGCAAACCTTGACCCAAATACGCTTTACATGTTCTATAAGAGAGAGTTCTGCCCTCTAATGTTTGCATGGGTTTATTTGAAGGACGATAAGTGGGTGATCGGCACAGGCGCTAACGAAAACCCGCTAGAATATGCGGATAGATTTTTCAACTACGTTAAGAAGAGATGTAAACTTCAGGGTGAAATTGTTAAGAAGGAAGGTTTCTCTTCAACATTAAAAAGCACAGTATTCCTCGGAGAAGGGCGAATATTGCTAGTTGGAGATGCTGCAGGCTTGGTTGATTTATATCGGGGGGTTGGAATGGACAACGCCGCCCTCAGCGGGCGCTTGGCAGTAAAAGCCATAACAAGGGCTGAGGAAGAAGGCTTAGAAGCTGCGAAAGCATATGAAGACCCAATGAAGAAAGTTGTCAAGAAAATAGAGGTGAATGTGAAAAAGCAGATTAAAAGGCTCTCATCAAACAGCGAACTCGAAAAAAGCCTGTCACCGCTAAACATGCTTAAAGGAGGACTATACATGCTAATAGCAAACCAGATAAACAAAATACTGCCACCAGAAAAACTAATACTTCTCCCGCCCTAATTTGGGCAAAATTGTTCCCATCAGTCATTGCTAAAAGAGAATTTTTCAAATTCTCTTTGAAACAACTATGAGGTACCATAAGACTTAGGACACCACCGTGAGAGAGCAAGTGGGCTTGGGAGTATAGCCTGATGTCCTTCAGTAGGCAGAGTGAAAAATCTATATTATGAACATTACAGTTAATACGCTAAATCAGTGTTAATCCTTATTAACTAACACCCTGTGCTCCAAATGTTAGAATGGGGTTTCTGGAGGAGGCTGAAAAGATAAGGATCCAAGTTGGGGAAGCGCTTGGTAAGCTAGGCTACTATGTGGAGGTAAGGGTTGAGGAACCACCCATTCCAGAGCTCGGGGATATTGCGACGCCTGTTGCTTTCGATTTGGCTAAAGAGCTACGTAGAAAACCTTCGGAAATAGCTGAGGAAATAATAAGGGAAATAGATGTTAGTAAACTGGAGGTTGTTCATCACGTTAGCAATGTGAACGGCTTCATAAATTTCCATATGGATCCTGTGAAATATCCAGTGGCGATAATAAACGAGGTGCTTTCCAAGAGAGGAGACTATGGGAAGATTCCTATCGTGAGGAAGAGGATCCTGATTGAGCATACTAATTCAAACCCTAATAAGGCCCTGCACATAGGGACGCTTAGAAACGCTGTCATAGGAGATTCTCTGGCAAGATTCTTAAAGTTCCTTGGCCATGAGGTGCTTGTAGTAAACTACATAGATGATAGTGGCTCGCAAGTTGCGGATAATACTGTGGCGCACTATTTTATGAAGGTGCCGACGAAGCCTCCCGAGGGCCTTAAGTTCGACGAGTATAGTGGGAAAGTCTATGCCGAGTATAATGAGAAGATAAGTAGGGATGAGGAGCTTAAGAGGCTTAAGAGCGAAGTCATAAGAAAAATAGAAGAAGGAGGTAATGAGATAGCTGAATTCGCAAGGAGGCTTTCTGAGGAAGTTGTTAAATGCCAACTTGAAACAGCATGGGATTTCGGAATATTTTACGACTTATTGAATTGGGAGACGGATGTGATAAGATCAGGTATATTCCAATGGGCGATGAAAGAGCTTGAGAAAAGAGGAGAAGTCTATGTTGAGGAAGAAGGTGTGAACAAAGGTTGCCTGATGATTAAGCTGAGGGATGTTGAAGAGTTTAAAAACCTGAAGGCACCAGACGAGGTTCTCATAAGGTCCGATGGCACTGCAACGTATGTTGGCAAAGATATTGCATACGCATCTTGGAAGCTTGGTTTAACCCCGAGAAAGTTTAAAGTTAAAGAATGGATCCAGCAGCCTAACGGAAAAACCATCCTTACGACGCATGAATACGGGGAGGACTATGAGTTCCCCGGGGCAGATATTGCGATAACAGTAGTAGACAAGAGACAGGAGTATCCTCAGATGGTCGTGAAACACGCCTTGAAAAAAATAGGCATGCCTCCTAGCAAGGAGTACCATCCGTATCTCTATGAGGTTGTTGCTTTATCTGGTGAGACTGCCAGCGAGATGACTTCGCTCGAAGAATTGAAAAGCAGGAAGGTTGTCCACATGTCCGGGAGGAGGGGCCTCGTCTTTAATGCCAACGATCTTTTGAAAACGGTTTTTCAGAAGGTTTATGAAGAAACTAAGAAGAGGCATCCCGAGGAATCTGAAGAGTGGATTAGGAAAGTCAGTATGTGTCTAAGCACAGCTTCCGTAAGGTATTCTCTCATAAAAACCGATAGGAACAACTTGATAGTTTTCGACGTCAAGGATGCTGTAAGGCTTGAAGGGGACACTGGCCCATATCTTCAATATACTTATGCAAGGGCTTGCAGGATAATTGAGAAAGCAGGCGTTGATGTGGACAGCGTCAACGAAGTATCCTTTGAAACTCCTGAGGAACAGGATCTGGTTAAACAAATAGGAAAGTTCTCATGGGTGCTGAACACAGCCAGCAAAACCCTCGCAATGAATACTATAGCAGTCTACATGAGGCATCTCGCCGATTCCTTCAATAGTTTCTACGAAAAATGCCCAGTAATAACTGACGGGATTAGAAGGGATAGATTTGCCCTAGTTAAATCATTTCTGATAACGATGGGTAATGCTTTTGACATAATCGGTATCGAAAAGTTGAGTATAATTTAAACAGAAAACCATATTGAGCTATGAGAAGGCTTTTAAACCCAAATCGATATTTCTCTAGAGGGCCCGTGGCCAAGCCAGGATTAAGGCGTCGGCCTGCGGAGCCGAAGATCCCGCGTTCAAATCGCGGCGGGCCCGTAATTCTCAATGAAAAAGTATCGTTTAGAAGATTAGCCTTTCATTTCATTTTGGAATTTTAAGCATGCTTCAGCCATTTCCTGTATAACCTTCTTAGGATCCTTAGCCTTAACCACTCCACTCGCTAAGAGAACTCCCACTGTTTTAAGCTTTAGGGCAGCGTATACATCGTCCCCAGTTGTTATCCCAGCTCCGCATATTACTTTAACAGCAGGATTAACCCTCATGACGATATTTACAGAATCCAGTACGACCTCGGGCTTGGCTTTGGAAACAGGTATTCCAGTACCTATGAGTTCAGGAGGCTCTATCGCTATGAAATCAGGGTTTAAGGCTGCACCCGCACCAGTGACTGCAGGAGTGTTCGTGCAGAGGACGCTTACAAGGTTGTTTGCCCTAGCCTTGTTAACTAATATTTCAATGTCTGCAAGCAATAGCCTTTTCTCAGAGTGGTTTATTAAGAGCCCTGAGGCACCCGCATCCTTGATCATTTCCATCGTAACGGCTCCAGTATGCGCACCTGGCTCCACTGGGTCAACGTGTTGAGCGAAGACGGGTATTTCAACCGACGAGGATACTTTTGAAATCTCTGTTGCAGGGGGGGCAACTACTATTTGTACGCCAGTATCCTTGTAGACGATTTCAGCAGCCTTAGCAATGTTGAGACAACTATCTCCGATTGACTCCAGGTATGCTTTGAAATTTATTATTATTACGGGTGTTTGGATCATTTTGTAGGATGGTCAACCGTGCTGCTTAAAAACTTAACCCTAGAAACTCAATAGTAATACTTGTCTTGAGCTCTTTGAAGCCTGTCTGTTTTAGAGTTCTTCTTGTTTATCCTCGGACGCAGGTTTTCCGGTTCTCTCCTAATGGTTACATCAAGGTATTTGAGAAGTCTATTCATGCCTTCCGTTACCGTCATCGGTGGTGAAGCCCGTCCGAAATGGCTTGGCTCACCCTCGATGAGTATAAGCCTGTCTGATAGGAAGTCTAGTGCAGCAATATCATGCTCCACTACGAATGCCGAGGCCCTTCTAGCAATAACGGTGTGTCGTATCGCCCTTATTACCGCCAGCCTCTGCTCAACATCTAGGTAAGCACAGGGCTCGTCTAAGAAATATACTGGAGAGTCTCTTAACAAAGCTGCTGCTATTGCAAGTGCTTGAAGCTCACCGCCGCTGAGCGTTTCTGCAAGCCTGTCTGAAAGACGATCTAGTTTGAGAGGCTTTAATAATTCGTTTTGGAAAAGCTCAGGTATCTCGCCTCCGTAGGCTTCTTTCAAAATATCGCTGACAACTCCATTGAACAACCCGGAAACATACTGCGGCTTATATCCTATTTTCTTAATAATCTCCCCATCAGGAATTGAGGGATCTCCGATGAAGCTTTTCAAAAGTTCCCTGAGCATTGTTGTCTTGCCTATACCGTTTGGACCAGCTATTCCTATGACTTCACCCACACCTATTGAGCCGCCTTCCGCATTAAGATGGAAACTTCCTAATGAAACTTCCACAGCAGGCCATTCGAACATTTTAATCTGGGGCGCTTCTTCAGTTCTCGCATGAGTGTGGAATCTTATACCGTCTTTTCTGAAGCGGATATTTTCCTGCTTTATGTAACCCTCCAAGTAAGAGTTTATTCCTACTCTAACAGGGAGTACTTGCGAAACAACGCCATATACTGATGGCTGGCCGTACATTACTACCACGTAGTCAGCCAAGTAGTCAAGTATAGTCAGGTCGTGTTCTACGACTGCCACAACTTTATTCTCCTCCTTCAATGAAGTTATCAAGTCTGCTGCTTTAAGACGTTGTCTCACGTCTAAGAAGCTTGAGGGTTCATCGAACAAGTAGATATCCCCCTCCCTCATGCAGGCTGCTGCGATCGCAAGCCTTTGCAGCTCGCCGCCACTTAGCGTATTAACCTTATTCTCCAGGATCCTCTTCAAATCCAGTTGCTCAACGACTTTATCGAAAACCTTTTTCTCATCTATCTTCTCAAGAACCTCCATCACCTTCTTTTCCCCGATTCGTTTGGGGATTTCATCCAAGTACTGTGGCTTGTAGATGCATTTCACCCTACCTTTGAAAACCTTTTCAATGAGGTTGAATGAGACGTTCCCCCTGAGAGAAGCAAGTATATCATCTATACTCACTTCCTCCCCTACTCTGCCTAGGTTTGGTTTTATCAGACCTCCGATTATTTTAAGTATTGTAGACTTACCTATACCGTTCTCTCCAAGTATGCCGGTAACTGAGCCTGGTGATAGAGCAGGAAATCCGTAGAGCTTGAAGGCGTTTACTCCATATCTATGGAAAACCTTTTCCTCCAGCTCATCCGGAATATTGACAACGGATACAGCGTTAAAAGGGCATTTCTTTACACATATGCAACAGCCACTACATAAGTATTCGTTAATCACCGGAGGCTCGTCATCCTTTACAAAGTATATTGCCTCCTGTCCAGTCCTCACTATTGGACAGTATTTTCTACAAGGCTTGCCGCATTTCGTGGGCTTGCATGAATCACCATCTATAACCGCGATTCTAACCAATCTGAAACACCCTCTCTAGAAAAAATAAATTTTAAGAAATTTGAGAAATAGTAGAGAGGTATATTTAGTGTTGTTACCACTCTTCTTCGAGTTCTTCTTCCCAGTCTTCCTCCTCTTCCCAGTCTTCCTCTTCTTCCTCCCATTCCTCTTCCTCGAAATCTTCGCTCATATTGGGTCGGATGAGGCTTGGAAAACGAGTATAAAAACATATCCCCCTAACTAAAGGGAGTTAAAATAGCGTTGAAATCCTATAATCTATAATTCCTCGGCTGATAGCGTAACCGTTGTCCTTTCCTCCATCCTTTCTATAACGCCGTCTCTTAACCAGGCTAATTTGTCTGAAACATCCACCATTTTAAGGTCATGCGTGGCACATATTACTGTAGTGTTTCTCTCCACTTTAAGCCTGTAAAGAAGCTGAACTATGGAGAGACCAGTAGCCAAGTCAAGGTTTCCAGTAGGCTCGTCTGCAAGTATTATTGAGGGATTGTTGGCAAGAGCCCTCGCTATCGCAACCCTCTGCTGCTGCCCGCCTGAGAGTTCATGGGGCCTGTGCGTAAGCCGGTCGCCTAATCCGACTATCCCCAGGAGTTCAGCAGCCTTTCTTAACCGCTCCTCCTTCTTTATTCCGAGGAAAATCATTGGCAGAGCCACATTATCTTGTGCAGACAACACGGGGATCAGATTAAAAGTCTGGAATATGTATCCTATTTTCCTACTTCTAACCCATGCTAGCTGACGATCATTCATTTTAGCCAAGTCCATACCATCTATGAATACACTTCCGCTCGTAGGCCTGTCCAGTCCACCGATCATGTTGAACAGAGTTGTTTTACCGCTTCCGGAAGGACCCATTATAGAAATGTACTCTCCCCTCTTAACTTGGAGGTTGATTCCTTTCAAAGCCTTTACGACACCGCTTTTCAAAACATAATCTTTAGTAACATCCTGAACGTTTACCACCAGAGATGGTGCTTCCAAGGCTGTTCTATCTTTTTTGAGGAGATATTTTAATCTTTTATTGCATCAATTAAAGAATAAGCCTATAAGTAGCTTATTGCAATCCTCTCTTTGACGAATTCGAGTATTTGATGGTAGTTCATACCCATTGTTCTAAAGCCTAGCCTTGTGAAGAGGAGCCTCCAGAACGATGTGAATAAATCCTCATTGTTCTCAAACGGTTCAATATTAGAGCCTGCTTCAGAAACCTTATTCTTCAAGACCTTTATCGCTTTTTCCAGCTCCTCAACCGTTTCTGATAAAAGAAGTACTACTGCATTACCGCAAGCCGATACTCCAACGTTGGACAACGCTTCTTGGAAGTTCCTTTTCCCGTAGAGGGCTATTAGAAGCTCCTGTTCAAACCCCTTTAGCGAATTATAATGGTATTTGAAAGCCTGGTGGACATTGTAGACTAAGAATGGAACAAGCTCGGTAACTAGAGAGCCTTGTTTAAAAAACTGGATGGAAACCTTATTGCCACTCTTAATATCCGTCGCGATTCTAGTCCAGTCCTTCGGCAAATGGCTGACTGAGAAGAGAGCAAAGTATATGTTCAATGCTTCTATCGCCTTAATACTCAACGATTTGACTGTTGGGGGAATTGGATAAAAACATTTATTATTCATGATTATGAAATCTAAACCACCCATGGAGTTTGAAGTAGTGAGCTGGGAGCATTTCTACCAGCTTACCCTGGAGCTTGTAGATAAAGTTTTGAAATCAGGCTATAGACCGGATGTGATTATCGGCATCTCTAGAGGAGGACTAGTTCCATTAAGAATATTCTCTGATGAATTCGAAGATGTTGAAATAGGAATTATAAGAGTTGTTTTCTACGAAGATGTTAAGAAGACTGGAAGTGAGCCTAGAATAGTTCAGGACGTTAATGTTGACGTTGCGGGAAGGAAAGTGCTTGTGGTCGATGATGTTGCGGACACTGGGAGAAGCCTTGAGACAGTTCGTAAGCACCTTCAGGAGAAGGGGGCTCTAAGCGTGAAGATTGCAACCGTCTACTATAAGCCGTGGAGTATTTTGAAGCCAGATTACTATGTTAAGAAAACTGAGAAATGGATAATATTTCCACATGAGATTGGTGAAACAATTAGGAGGCTTGCTAAACGTAGTCTTAAGGAGGAGAATAAAACTATTGAGGAGTTTAGAGAAATGCTGATAGATATAGGTCTGCCTCCAATGATTGTAGACAGTTATCTGAAAAAAATCGGGCAGGAGCATTATAGTTTTCAGAGAGGTGCATGATCTTCATCGAGACAACTCTCAGAGCAGGTCAGTTTACATCATCAAATAACCTAGTGTAAGGCGGTATTTAAATATGAAATTTAAGGTCTTTCAATTCTTGCTCAGAATCTGTTCGAAAATTGTTGATGAAAGATTATATAGAAAATCACTTATTTCGACGGCCTCATCCTCGGATAACTGTATTTTGTCAAACTTTTCAAGAGCCTTGTCATACAGGCTTCTGATCCTGAATTCAATAGGATTAAAATTCTTTTCATCAATATTGGGACCCCCGTACTTGCTTATGGGAGGGAAAAGCATGTTAATAATCATCCTGCTGGAGACAATAGACATTCTGGCATAAACCAGTTTCATGGGATAGGGTGCTTTCTTAGACTCGTTAAGGTAGGCCTCAGCCTCTTTGAGCATCCTTTTTAACCAACCGTAGTCTGAGATAGAGAGGAATATCGGGATCCTATTCTCCTCCAGCTTCAACCACCTCTTCTCGCCGTTTGGCCGAGGATTTAACCGATGTGATGTACCCTGCAACACGGTTTAAAATCTTCTTGGATCGGAAAATCGCAGTCTTTTTCAAAAATTCTTTATTGGCGTAATAATCATCACTAAAACGGTCTCCGTACTTCGACAGCAGTGATTTGGCGATTCCTTTTATCTTTCCATCGTATACCTTTCCCAAACTGAAGGTAGATTCTTGCATATCCCTAATAAACGTTGTTCCTTCAAGCGAGAAAAGCTTTTAAAAAGCGGTTTTAAAGAAGAGTCCTGGAGGTGGTAAGAAATGTCCTATGAGCAAGTGAGACCAGCAATAGTATTAAAAGAAACCACTATAAGGAGGAGTAAGGAAGAGGCCTATGAAAACAATATTGTAGCATCGCTCATTATAGGGGAGATTTTGAGAACCGCCTACGGGCCTCGCGGTTTAAACAAGCTTTTAGTAGGCTCGATCGGAGACATAACCTTTACAAAGACCGGTGTAACAGTCCTTAGTGAAGCGAATATTGAACACCCCATTGGAAAAATGATTGTAGACGCTGCTAAGGCGTTGGAGAAAGAAATAGGAGACGGAACGACTTCTCTGATACTATTAATGTGTGAACTCGTTAGAAATGCCTATGAGTTGTATAGGCAGGGCATAAGTCCTATCTCGATAACCAGAGGATACCATAGCGCCTTATCAGAAGCTCTCAGACAATTAGAGAAGGATGCTAAACGAGCTGATCTCCAAGATAGAGAGCTTCTGAGAAAAGTAGCTGAAACAGCCATCACATTCTTCTCGTCCCAGGAAGAAAGGAGGATTCTCGGCGAGATTTCCTTAGAAGCCGCTGAGAGAATAATCGAGAAGAGAAACGGCGGGTATTATGCTGACGTAGATTGGGTGAGCATCGTCAGGAAACGGGGAAATGAGGTATTTAATTCTAGATTGATAAACGGGGTCATAGTCGACAAGGAGATTGTTCATCCAAACATGAATAAAACCGTCAGAGATGCAAAAATAGCCTTAATAGACTATGCTCTTGAAGTAAAGAAGACAGAGATCTCCACCGAAATAGAAGTGAAGACCACTGAGGAATTGCGCGGGTTCATTGAGGAAGAGGAAAAAATAATTCGAGATAAAGTTGATGCAATAGTCAAATCGGGAGCAAACGTAGTTTTCTGTCAAAAAGGGATAGACGAGCTTGCACAACAATATCTTTACAAGAACGGTATAACGGCAGTTAGAAGAGTAAAGAGGTCCGATATGGAGAGGCTGGAGAGAGCAACCCATGGGAAAATAGTGTCTGATCCAGAAGATATTACTGCGGATAAGCTTGGTAGAGCAAGTCTCGTTAAGGAAGAAGTCTTCGAGAATGAGAAGATAGTCTTCGTAGAAGGATGTGAAGAATCCAAGGCTGTCTCAATACTATTGAGGGGGGTAAACGAGGATCTTTTGAAAGAGTATGAGAGAGAGTTGAAACACTCGCTTTCAGCCATTTTAAGCCTCTATAAAGATCCTAGATACGTGATTGGCGGGGGAGCAGAGCTAATGGAAATAGAGAAGACGATACGGAGTAGGGCTAATACCATGGAGGGAGAGGAGAGGCTGATTTATGAGGCTTTTGCAAATAGTATAGAGTCGTTAGTGAGGACTCTCGTAACCAATACGGGGATGAAACCAGTAGCAGCAATGACTATGCTTAAGAAAAAGCATTCTTCGAGCGATGGCGCGACTTATGGGGTGAACGCTATAAAAAGAGAGATAGAGAACCTGGATAAAGAAGTGGTTGAACCCTACTTGGTTGTTAAAAACTGGCTTGCTTCTGCTGTAGAACTGGCTTCATCCATAATTGGAGTCGATGAAGTAATAATATCTTTCAAACCTAAGGAAGAGAAGAGCAAGACTGATTAAGAAACTTTAAGCCCGTTTTTCTTCTTAGCACTAAAAGCAAATGGTTGAAGTTTCTAATAATATTTTTTAATTTTTTTAAATAAAAATGGTGGTTGAACCTCCTTTTGATTTGTTTTCGGTTTTCTAGCTGATTTGTATCCAAGAATTATTGATATAATTCCGACAAATAATGCGGTAATACTTCCCAGGATTAATATCGAGCCCACCACTGCTAAAAATTCCTCGCTAGTTGCGAGTAAAACTAAAGTTAAGAACAATACTCCTGCTGTTGCTAAGATTCCATAAATTATCGTTATTACGCCAGCGACCCTAGAACCAGTTTTCTACTTGCAAAGTAGGCAGCTAAAATCAAGAGGAAACTGATAATCCCTGGGGGAAGATATCTCAGAAGTATGGTCCTGGCCAATTGGTAAAGGGCAAGCAATTCCTAGGATTAAGGCCATTAAGGCCAAAACAGTAGCTTTTTCCATTTCAGTTCCCCCATAAGGTTTATATCTTAACCCCACGAGGAACTCGGAGCATAATTAAGTTTTATCTTGATCTGGACAGAGTGAGGTTGCCCATAATTTATCATGAAGTGGTTGAAAAAGCTGATTATTAGAGGTTTTTAAACGGATCTCCCAGCTTGAAGTTTTCCGGGTTAACAAAACTTGAAAACAATCTTAACCATTAACTTCCTGTTTAAGACGGGTTCTAACCAGATTCCCCTCTTTGCTTTCAATTGGGCAATATAGTCTAAGGCTGCAGAAGGACCTGATAGAAGTTGCTCCAGTGTACCGGAATCCCCTCCCGTACTGGGCTACGAGACACATTTTGAAGTAGCGGCCGCGATAAAGCCTTGAGACATGGTAAAATCTCTACAACCATCAAACCTGCACTCATCCCTTTACAAGAGGCCACCATCGTCTAACACGTGGATTTAAGGCTTCCCTAGGGGAATGACACCTACACGGTAGTCCATGACAAGTAGGTAGGACATGTTCTTGAGCTTAAGAAATACAATTAAATATTTAAAAATGCTCCGACCGGGATTTGAACCCGGGCCCCGAGCTCGAGAGGCTCGTATGCTTGACCGGGCTACACCATCGGAGCTGAGAACTATTTTTCAAAGGGTAGAAATAAATCTTTTGCCGCGTTTAAATTCATATGCTGTTTAATTTTTTATGAAACTACCGAGTTTGCTTAAAAATCTCTTTGCTAGCTCTTTCCATCTATTAGAACGTAGCTATTCATACCGTATTCTAAGGCAATTATATTTCTTAAACCTGCTTTTTCACATATTTCCTTAAGCATTACGGCATCCATTAGAAAGTAGAACCTTTTGTGAATACCCCATTTTACTAAAAAGTAGTCTTCGCCTATTCTTTCAATCCTCTTCAAGACCCTCTTATCCTTAAGTATTTTATTGGACCATGAGGATATGAGTAACCAGCCTCTATCTTTTAAAACATCTTGCATGTCTATTATAGCCTTAACAACGTCGTTTTTCTTCAAGTGGTGTATAGCAGCTATGCAAACTATCCCGTCGAAAACATTATTTCTGAAGGGTAAGTGCGTTAACGCATACTGCAGGTAGTGGATGCTTGGACTAGACTTGTTCTTCCTACACTGTTTCAACATATTCTTTGAGATATCTCCTGCTATCAAAACAATTTTTTCGCTGAAGGGTTTGAGGTTTCTGCAATTACCGCAGCCATTATCCAGTATGAGTCTGGAAACTCTGGCAAAACCCCTCATTATTAACATCTCTAGAAAAGGATCGGGGGCTGTTCTCGTCTTGTTGAATTCCTCCGCCACATCATTGTAAAATTCCATAGTCTTCTTCTGATACTCGAGACCCATGTTGTTTCAAGGTCTCCACGAGTTATAAGCTTACAAAATGTTTAACATCTTTTACAGTAGACTATGTTTATAAGCATCTTAGCATAGAAGCTCTAATAGTCTAGGCTGAAGAGGAAGATGGTTAAGAAGGAGGAGGGGGAGAAGGCAGAGGTTTTCGAATCTATAGAGGATATTCCGGGCGTGGGGCCCTCCACCGCTGCTAAGCTTAGGGAGCTCGGTTATACTACGGTTGAAGCATTGGCAACAGCCACTATAAACGAGCTTGTTGAAGGAGGCATTTCCGATAAGATTGCTGCCAAAATAATATCTTTAGCTAGAAGCAGTATTGAGGTTAAATTCGTATCCGCACTCGACATATTGAAGCAGAGAGAGCACATCCAGAAGCTTACTACGGGGAGTAAAAAGCTCGACACCCTTCTTGGTGGGGGTTTAGAGACGATGACTATAACCGAGTTCTTCGGCGAGTTTGGAACCGGGAAGTCTCAGATAAGTCATCAACTAGCTGTAAACGTTCAGCTCCCCGTGGAAAAAGGAGGGCTAAACGGCAATGCTATTTACATCGATACTGAGAATAGTTTCAGGCCGGAGCGTATTGTTGCCATGGCTAAGCATCTTGGCCTAGACCCGATGAAAACTGTAGAGAATATAACTGTTGCAGAAGCATTCAATTCGGATCATCAAATACTTATTGTCGAAAGGCTAGACGAGGTAATTAAGAGCAAAAACGTAAAGCTGGTAATAGTCGACTCGTTAACGACTCATTTCCGGAGTGAATACTTGGGTCGGGAGAGTTTGGTTAAGAGACAGCAGAAGTTGAACGCTCACTTGCATAGGCTTGAACGTTTATCTAAAGCTTTCAACCTGGTCATCGTGGTTACAAACCAGGTTATGGCTAAGCCTGATGAAATATTCGGATTAGGCGCCTACCCCATAGGGGGGCACATACTTGCACATAGAAGCCATACAAGGGTTTACTTACGCAAGGCTAGGGGCGAACAAGGTCTTAGGGTAGCGCGTTTAATAGTTAGTTTGGATAGGCCTGAGGGAGAGTGTCTTTTTAAAATTACTGAAGACGGGATAGCAGATGTAGAAGAGGAGGCCTTAGAATAGGGCTGTTAAGGCTCAAGTCTGAACCTATCTCTTGGATAGAGAACAACTTCTCTTATATTGTCTATTTTCAGAATGCTCATTAAGAGCCTCTCAAGACCAACTCCCCATCCTGCGTGAGGAGGCATACCGTATCCGAATGCTTTGAGATGGTAGGAGAAATTGCTGGGATTCAGGTTTTTTTCGATCAACTGTTTTATAAGCTTCTCCTTATTCTCCTCCCTTGTACCTCCTGAACCCAGTTCCAATGGGCCATAGTTTAAGTCGAACGATTCTGAAGTGCCATCACTATTCATCTTTATGTAAAAAGGTTTGGCTTTACTCGGCCAGTGAGTTATGAAGTAATATTCTTCCATTAACTCCTCAAGATTCTTCAACTCCTCGCTTCCAATATCGTCTCCGAACTCTACTTTAATACCCTTACTATTCAACTTAGAAATAATCTCGTCGTATCTAAATCTTTTCAAGGGGAGCTCGGGAACAGTTACTTTTACTCCCAAAGTCTCTAATTCGTCTCTACACTTCTCAATTACTTTTTCATGTACGTATTTTATCATTCTCTCGCAAATAGACATCACGTCATACATGTTTGCGAAGGCTACTTCAATATCTACAGAGGTAAATTCGTTTAAGTGTTTAGTTGTGTTGAAAGGTTCTGCTCTGAAAAACGGCCCTATTTCGAAAACTTTTTCAAAACCTATGACCATCTGTTCCTTAAAAAGCTGAGGGCTCTGAGCAAGGTAAGCTATCCTATCAAAATAGGGTAGTGGGAATAGTGCTGCACCTCCCTCTGTTGCGGAAGCTATTATTCTAGGAGTGATTATTTCAACGAAATCGTTTTCATGAAAAAACTCTCTTAGAAACTGTAGTAAAGCACTTTTTATCAAAAACATGCTTCTAACCTTTGGTCTAAATACGTCAAGGGGCCTAGCATCCAGCCGAGTATCTAAGCTGCTTTTTATTCTCTCAGTAGGGTCTAGGGGGAGAGGGTGCTCTGAAGCATTCAGAATTCTTACTTGAAGAGGATCTATCTCCAGCCCCCTTGGTGCTTGAGGCACCTTCTTAACTCTCCCAACGACTTCTATCACGTCATTGAGCTTTATCTCATCCAGTATCGGCTCTACCTCAGGATTAGACTTGTTTCTAGCCCAAGCTATCTGTATTTTGCCCCAGCGGTCGGCTAAAATTATGAATTTTATCCCTCCGAGATCCCTTCTGTCAAGAGCCCATCCATAGAGCTTAACGGTCTTGCCCTCGTCCTCCGGCTTTACGTCAATACTTCTCTTCCTATCATCCAACATTTCTCATCATTCTCTTAAGCCTGAAACCTCACGTTGATTCCGATTCTTTTAGCTAGCTTCTCAAGTTTCTGTAAATACTTCTCCTCTATCTCTCTACTCTCTATCAAGACCTTGAACTCCGTCATGTTTCCAGGTAGCCACAACTTGCTTAACCCAGCTATTCTCATAGGATATACTAATTCCTCAAGCTTTCTCTTTTGATCCTTCTTATAATCTACTACAATTACCTTTTTACTACCTGTTTCCTTCATAATTTTTTCAACAAGATCCCTATTGTCCCTTAAAATCCTTACACCCTCGTTATTGCTTAACAGAAGTAGGAAATCGTCCTCTTTATAGGCTTTTTTAAACTCTATTCTATCCAAACTCCGTATTCTACTAGTTTCCTCAAGAAGAACTCGGGAAACTACTAAATCTAACTCATCGTTTTTACCACTATCCAGAAGCTCCTTGCATTTCTGACATAGGCTTCCGCTTTTCGCACAGAAATCGCAGAAAGGTATTTTCATACGCTACCTTTGACTTGAAGAATGCTTTTTAAATCTTCCCGTTTTAAAGCTCTGCCTGAGAAAGATAAACGGTGGGTAAATCTTTAAAAAACTCGGGGCTGGCTGAGAAAACGGTATGAAGATAAGCGACCCTGTGTTGATAGAAATTGTAAAGAGGCGGAGGCTCCGCTTCATGATATGCAGAAATTGCGGGGCAAGGAATGCGATTACTGCCAAAAAGTGTAGGAAATGCCACAGCAAGAATTTAAGGCCCAAGAGGACTGAGATAAGGGCTAAGAAAGGATAGACTATTAAAAGGGGAAAAAGAATATAAGAGTATTCTTGTAATCAAGCTAGTGGGCCGGTCGTTCAGATGGTTAGGACGCTGCCCTCACACGGCAGAGGTCGCCGGTTCGAGAAGAACTTCGAAAATCCGGCCCGGCCCATTTCTCTTTAGTTTAACACCCAGCAGCATCTCCACGCGTATTGTTCATTAGGCTATTAGTCTTTTTCTATTGTGAAGACTGGGATGAAGCATTTGATCCAATGTTTCAAATCTTTGAAAAACTAGACAGTATAGCTTTCTCCGAGTTTGGGAGCAAATGCCTTAAGCCCCAGAACTCTTCTTGCATATTCTGCAAGCCTTTCACAGTTTTCCGATTCACCGTGGACGATGAAAGTCGTGTCAGCATTAATCTTCTTAATCAGCGCTTCGAGCTGGCTCTTACCACTGTGGGAAGATAACTCGAAGTGTTTTATTTCAGACTTTACCCTAACCAGTTTCCCATCAACTGTAGTCACTCCCTTCTCCAATAGGAGCCTTCCAGGAGTCCCATCCACTTGGTAGCTGACAAAAGCTATTAGATTCTTCTTAGAATCTCCTACTTTCTTCAAATAGAAGTTTACTGGTCCGCCTTGCAACATGCCTGCCGGGGTAACTATTACCCCTGGATTCTTTAAGGCAGACTCCCTCTGCCTCTGAGTATTTATCCATATCACTTCGCCAGCTGCCTTCTCCAAAAGACTCGGGTTAGATAGCCATTCTGGGAAATCGAGCAATATCTGCGTCACTGTTCTAGCCATACCGTCGTAGTAAACTTCATATGGAAACGAGTATTTAGCGAGTATCGTTATAACTTCCTGAGACCTTCCTATTCCGAAAGCAGGTACTAACGCTATGCCTTTCCTTTCAACGACTTCTTCAAGCTTCTCGACGAATTCCTTCTCGATATCCTCCCTCACTGGATGATTCTTATTAGCATAGGTACTTTCTACAATTGCTATGTCTATGGGAGGATAGTCTGTAAAAGCACCCTTAAGCAAGGTGGTTTCAACAGTATTAATATCACCTGTGTAAAGTATCCGCCGCCCCTTAAACTCGAGCATGACTTGGCCTCCTCCAGGAGCATGACCTGCCGGAAGAAATGTCAGTTTGAACCCGTTCTTTGAAGCCTCCTGATGGTAATTAAGTTTTTCAGACTTCTCCACGAATTTATCTACTTCAAGTATTTCAAAGGGCAATGCTCCTTTAGACACTCTTATGAAGTCTAATAGGATGAGCTTCGCCAATGGGGCGGTCAGCGTGGTTAGAAAGGACCTTCTCCCTAAGCCTATGAAGAAAATAGGGGCAGCTCCAACATGGTCTAGGTGGGCGTGAGTAATAATTATTTCATCTACTTCTCTTGGAGGAATATGCATCGGATACTTTACTTCCCTTCCTGAAAGCATGACACCCGCGTCTAGGAGAAAACACTTCCCTTCGTCCGCTAAATATATGGCAGACCTTCCTACTTCGCGAACACCCCCTAAAAATTTTATAAGCATTTTCTTAATCCTCTTTTTATCAAGCATCCACTTCACACCCTTATTTAAGGTTTAATAGGGAGGGGTATAATCTTACTGGAAGATGCTGAAAAAGATTCTAAATAACAGAATTGGAACTGCTGATTGTATGATGATATGTTTGCCTGGTATCGGTCTAGTAGGCTCCTTAACCGGAGAGCTCTTAACTGAATCCGCTTCTGAAAATACTCCGGTGTTAGAATTTTACCCAGAATCGCTTCTCTACGTTTCAGTAGCATCTAAGGAGGGGCTAATAGCCCTGCCTAAAATAAGCGTTAACAAAGTTCGTTTAATAGAGATAGGAGATCTACTAATAGTTAGAGGAACTTCACAACCTACTGTTCAAATCAACCAGTACGAGTTGGCTGAAAACCTTGTTGAGACTGCTGAGAAACACGGTGTTAAGATCGTTATTGGTGTAGGCGGATACGCTATCCCACACGTAGGTGATAAAAGAAAGGTATATCTCTCCTCATCTGATTGGCGGGCCTCTATGATCGGGGCTTCATTAGGGTTTTTACCGCTGAGGGGGACTGTTGTCGGCGCCGCCGGTTTAGTTCCGGGCCTCGCAAGCCTGCATGGTTTAAACAGTGCATGCATACTTGTTGAAACGAAGGGTGAAGGAGCTGATTTAACAGCTGCTCAAACCGCGTATAGTAATATTAAGAATTTCCTTAAAAAATATTTGAAGGAAGCTTAGAACTCTGAAATCTCTTTAACAAATTCATTATATATCTCGCTGACCTTTTCCGCAGCAAGGCCGCTTCCTTCTACAACACCGTTTTCAGTAACCCTTATTCTATTCATTACTATTATTACCCCTGCTTCCTCATTATACTGCACCATTTTAGGAAATACCCTTTCTATTCTCTCCGCCAGTTTCCTCAGGTCGATGATTGCTCTTTTAAGCTCTATTCTTTTTACATCTCTACCATTAAGTATAATTTTTGGCAACACACCGCCTCCTTTTAGCTCTACGTTATTCAGAATAACCGAAAAAGTGTCTATGTCTAGAGATGCTAAAACTCCAGAAAATTCTTCACCACCCTGAGTAACCACGACAACCTTTTTCCCTATCAAGCGGTTGACTTCTGTTGTGAATCCCGTCCTCATCATTTTAACCCATTTTTACACTTCACCCCCTATTTTTAATACTTTCTGAAGCACGTTATTTACTTTAGAGCATAATTCTATTTCATAGCAGCTTTTATCGATTAACAGACTATCTTACTTTGAAGATGCGCCAAGAAGTAGTCCAAGACTTTACGAAATGCCCTAACTGTAACTCCCCTATTATAAATTCGGATAATGAGCTTGTTTGCAGCAGATGTGGTCTAGTTGTCAGTGCTTCAAACAGATATGTGGCCTATCCAAGTCCGAATCACATTATTCAAAAAGAACCTCATTACGGGAGCACTATTATAGAGAGAAACTCTCTTAGAAAAATATCCAGCCTCCAAAAAAGCATATCTTCCCCTAATAAAAGCGAAAACGAATTAAAATGGTTAATAGATAAATTGTGTGATACATTTCATTTAGGTCCCTCAATAAGACTGGAATCGCATCGGATTGGTTTAAGTCTGCTTCATGCATTCAGACAAAATCATGAGAGACCTAATAGAGCAGCTATTGCAACATATTCTGTAGTTACTGCAGCAAGGTTTCACGGCTTAAACACAACTCTTCATTACAAGAAGATAAGAACATATTTGCAAAGCATAGGTCTTAAAGTTAAAACCAGGGATGTTCTTCAAGTAATATCTGCAGCAAGAGGAATAGGCCTTATGGAAGCGAGAAATGATGCCGACAATACAATTATTGAAATTACGTCTATGATCATGAGGAATAATAGCCGTCTGGAAAAGCTTAAGCCTGAAGACAAAGTCAGTTTTATCAATCATCTTAGAACAATCTCATTCAGAATTCTCAAAGATTTAAGAGCCAAACATTATTTTTTTAGAAGCAAGAACCCGATGATATGCATAGCTTCTATAATTTACGCAGCATCTAGAGAGGCGGCATCAATCTTAAACATCAAAAACCCTGTTACTCAAAGGGAATTAGCAGAGTACATAGGGTATGCAGAATACAGTGTTAGAGAAACTTATGAGGAATTGTTTGGAAAAAGTTCATCAATATTCG
Organism: Candidatus Brockarchaeota archaeon; assembly: GCA_017601345.1. Classification (GTDB taxonomy): domain Archaea; phylum Thermoproteota; class EX4484-205; order EX4484-205; family JAAOZP01; genus JAAOZP01. The sequence goes on from JAFNIT010000001.1 coordinate 19,921, forward strand.
ATTCTTCACAGATTTCTTGACGAAGAAAATGTACTATATTGCTACTACGCCTAATTGAGAAAAATCCTTCACAGTCTTCTGCATAAGCCTCAACGGCTATTTGGATAACGTATTCTTCAGTATTATTGAGGAAAACAATAGAGTTTTCAAAGCGGATTTTTAATCCGCATTCTTCTAAAAATCCTTTGGTTTTTGAAACTTTTTCTATTAATTTTTCAATCCTCTTTTCTAAGGTTTCCCTCATAATTGAAAAATTCCCTCTCGAACCACTTATGCTATCATCCAGAATTGTGCTAATGCTTTTAAAGAAATCATCTATACAGGAGTCAGCGATGATCGCTTTCCTTTTTTGTTTTAAGAAATTTACTGAAAGCTCAACGTTTACTAAGAGCATGAGGTTTACTGCAAGTAGAACAATCATCATGAGAATTGAAAAAAACATTATAATAAGCCAGGTTTTAATCATTTCTAATCCCTATCGTAAGATACAATACATCTTCACCCACGATCTTTAAGACTTTGACATATCTGACCTGCTCCAAAGACTCTATTGAAACTTCCTCATTCCTTATTGTGATCCTCCCATGCTTCTCGCTGGAAAGCTCTATACTCACCCATTTCACTTCATCAGAATTTAGAAACTTAATCAATTTATCAAGCATATTTTTAATCTCATGTTCTCGGTCAAGTATTGTAAGTGCATTAACCTCTATTCTCAAATCCTCATCGATATCGGATAATGATTTAAATTTCAACCTCAAATATTGGGAAGCAGCAACTACGGGTATAACTAGAAAGAAGCTTAAGATTATTGCTAATATACTTTCCCAAGAATCCATAGTATTTTTCACCACCTTTTGATGAAATCCATTATAATAGATATATTATGTAAGGTAAGCAAAAGAGCTAAACCAAGTTCGATTATTATCAGCAAGACTACGATTGAGGAGAATAGTGATTCAAGTAGCTTATCGCTCATGTCTAGTAAATACAACCTCCCTACCTGATGCTTTGACAAAATATTTGCCTCCGGGTTCTAAAATAACTCTATTAAAGTAATAATATTCCTCTTCTCCCTCGAAAACACAGATTCCATGAACAATGATGTAATACTTGTTGCCGTCAAGCATAATGGAATAATTAATTAAGGGGGGATTTGGCATTAACAGAGTGAAAGCACATCCATGTTTCTCCGAGAGGATAGCGTATTGTTTTATTACTAAAAATATGCTTTCAAAGATATTTTTTAATGAACCAGTTTTCAGAATGTAAGTGGTATTAAAAATAACAATTCCTATTAGAAATGACGTAAAAAGCCATGAAGCATCTTTCAAATGCTCTTCAAGTATTTCGCTCAATGACCTCACCCAAGTTAGCTAGCAACCAGCTTAACTACGGCATCGTATATTTGCTTGAGCATAGGAACTACTTGATCAAGCAAGTAAGCAATACTGATTCCAAATATTATTGTTGAAAAAAGTACTATCAGACTTTTCTCTAACAGATTACCCATCTCTCTAAACCTCCCAGTTTGAAATTTTCTTTCATTATTCAACAGAAATCTCTATAAGAATGCTTATAACCTCCAATGCGCGTCAATATTGGCGGATAAATATTCTTTTTAAAAGTTTGGAATAGAAGTGATGTCAAAAGACGATCTATTAATTAATGCAATAATTCAAGAAATAGAAGATTTGAAGATTAGTCTAAGCAAGCTCAACAATAGGGTTTTAAGCTTAGAGAAAAAGTATCGTGAGCTAAGCAATTTCCTAAAGGTTGTCTACAGATGAACGAGACTAGAGAAAACCTTGTATTTTTTGCGCAAAGAACATGGTCATGGAATGCTAAGAGTAAAATCCTATACCTATCTGCTCAGAAAATCGACTCTTCTCTTTTCTGCAACATTATACATAAGCTTACACATCTTTCCCCGAGAAGAATTATAGTTCATCTTGATGATGAATGGTACGAGGTCAATAAAGAATGCTTAGATTTTCTAAAGAAATGCTCTCAAAGAGTTATTGAAGAGAAAAACAAGCGTTATAAAGCTCTTGTTGAAAAAAATTGTGACGACTACGCTAACCTGGATGATATTCAGAAAGAGCTCTGTATTACTCCGTCTTACGGTACCTTATACTTAAAATGCTTAAACCAGATGCTGGAACTTAATATACCCGGCGAGTTATTGACCAGATGCGATATTAAAGATATGGAAAATGTTTTTAACAAGAAGTTTTCGGACAACCATAGATACGTAATAGGCCACTTACTCTACTCAATAGACGAAAGAAATAGTCTTTACAGAGTTTCCTTCTTATCAGACGATTATTTCTGGATTAATAAAGAGCTTTCGATACTCCTACGTCATGCTTATTCTGAAGAAATGCTTAAGAGTGGAAGGCTAGATCAAATTTACAGACACAGGCTTAAAACTGGTTTAAGATTCTTAAAAATTCTGACTTCAAGAGAAATCGAGAAGTCAGTAAAGAAGTCTCTCGTTAAACATGCTCTATACTCTTCGATTGGATTATCCAAGATCTTTCCTTTAATAATCGATGATAATGTGCAAAACTTCTTCTTAGACAATGTTGGTGAAAAGTTGTATGTAGATCACGCCGTTTTTGGAAGACTAGATACAAACCTCAGATTTCAAGAGAAGGATTTTGAAAGCTTCATAACCCTGATCAAAAGAGAATCTAACCTTAATCTGGATTATGCTAATCCTTCAATTAAGACTTCCATATTTTTTGATAAAATACCTATAAGAATTTCGGTAGATATTCCTCCCCTAACTTGGGGTAAGGGAGTTATAGATGTACGGAAGCATATGAGTAATGTTCTTTCTCTCAAGTACCTTCTGGAGACGCATTATTTTTCTCCAGAATCCGTTGCCTTCTTAATCTTTGCCACACTTAACAGGGCCAACATATCTATAGTTGGAGAACCGAATTCTGGAAAAACTTCTCTCTTAAACTTTTTGAGCTACTTCATGCCCTCCTGGTGGCGCATAGTGCACATAGAAGATGCTCTTGAAACACTCCCCCAAAGAGTTTCTGATCAACACAGGATAGTATACATTGTCGAGCCATTCGAAAGCAGGGAAGCTAAGGATACTAAAACTCTCGAAATAATTAAGGTACTTCACAGAACCCCTTCTTATCTAATTCTTGGAGAAATCCAGACTAGAGGGCATGTAAAAGCAATGTTTCGAGCAGTTTCCGCTGGACTCAGGATAATGCATACTGCACATGCTTCCGATAGCAATGGATTTATTAAGAGGCTTGTAAAAGTATACGGTATCCCAGAGCTACTCATATCGGAACTGGACTTGATAATAACTATGAAGAGAGTAGAATGGAGAAATACAGTTAAACGGTTTATAAGCGAGATAAAGATAGTTGATGAGAACTCTGGTTTGAAGAAAGTTTACGCTAATAATAATTTTTTAAAAAATTCTGCATACTATGATGATTTAAACGCTTCAAAGATATTTAGAAAATTAGCACGTTTAAACTGTATTGAAGAAAATGTTCTTCAAGAAATGTATGAGGATATTAAAAGAATAATTATTAATCACGCTTTTTCAGAAAACTCCGTTATCAGGAAGCTTGTTATTGAAACCTATTCGAAGACTTTAGGGGGAAATAGAAGCTATGAAAAGTATTAAGAAGCTTTTAACATCTCTTTACATTTTAGCACCAATAAGGAAAAAAGAAGAGAGTTCTTATGAGATAGTGACTCCATTGGTAATGGATATCATTACTGCTAAAACAATTTATAATGATTTATATAAGACATTTTATAGCGTTTCAAAAAAGGAATATGGCAATATCTACAGCTTATTAAGAAAATGTCTTAGGGAGAACTTAAATGGGAAGGATATGCAAAAAATGATAAAAAATTCTTTACAAAATGATCCAGAACTATTAACTATTATTGATCAAGCATTTTCCATCGATGTAAAGAAAATAAGTTCAGAAGAAGTCCTAGTGCTCTTTAGGATTTTTGAATCTAAGGCAAGAAGGAAATATCAAGAATATACTCTAAAGCTTAACTCCTTGGTTTCTATTTTCTTCTTCTATATCTTCCTTGTTCCAACTCCAATTATACTGATCTCAGAATTCCTGCCACAGACTTCCTATATACTACTGCCAATCTTTTTCATTTCCAATACCCTGATATTTAGAATATTTTTTAATAAGATTAGGAGGATCAAGAGTGAATTATTAGGTTGAGGAATATTTATTATTATATATTAATTGAAGCAGGAATTCTTATTTTAGCATTTATCTTAAAACTCGAGATTCCAGCTATAACTTCATTGCAACTTCTAGTATATACATTAATATTGACCAAAAATGGAGATGATGTGGATTCTCCAAAAACACTGGATTTGAGAGCAGTGGAGAAGATATCCGAATATCCTGGAAACTTGGAAAATTTAGTTTTTAAATCATTTTCAGATATTAATGGGGAAACGGATTGTCGTAAGATTTTCGAAAAAGCTATTCACGACAACATAAACGGTTTTCCAATAGGAAAAGCTCTAGTAAAGTATTCCAAACCATCAGATAAAACTATTAAAATATTGATGAAACTCGTTTCAAGCCTATTCGTTAGAGATGCGTCTTCTGTCAAAAAAGTTTTAGAAACATATATTATCATTCTGAAAGAAAACGAGATATTGAAAAATGAGAGAAGAAACATTTTTTCAGAGGCGAGGTTTAGAGCCAGAATAATGCTAATCGTTAGTGCTCTTTTAATGGGATTTCTTTCAGCAACGGGACCAGTAATCCACATGTTCTCTTCTTTTTCATCAAAGCCGATTCTTCAATTAGAAGCATCGCAAACATTTTCATTATTTACGTATTTACTGAGCGTTTCGATACTAGTACATTATTCTCTCTCTTATAAGAAGCTTTTGAAAACATTGCTATACTCCATAACCAGTTTTGCACTCTCTTTTCTAATATTTAACAAAGTACTTACAGCATTCCTATTTTAAATGTCTCTTAATTCCATTGGAGCTTATATTTTGTTCATCTCCATTTGTAAATGAGGTGATGTAGATTTGAAAATGAGAATTAAGGGATCGCAATTAATAGAAGAAGGGTTGCTTGTTGTGCTTGCACTAGTAATGCTTGGAGCAGTCTTTGGGATTTCAAAACAAATCGTGGATCACATAGCCAGTTTCTTCAACTCTCTAATAAAGGGTGTAAGTGACTTAGGCTATAGCCTATTCGGATGGCTCCTTCCTTAAAATAATGGATCAAAAAATAGATCCAATATACTTCGTATTTCTTATAGTGTTACTCATATCGATGCTTAAACATATTGCAGCCGCTTTGCCTTTTTCTTTCAACAATTACTTTCCTGCCGTTTTGCCTACAGTATTCTCCCTAATAACAATCATAATAGTATTTTTATTAAAACGCTCCAAATCTATTAAAAGTATACTACCAATTAATGACGAAAAATACTTTATTGTGAAAACAGACTCTTCTGAATTAATAATAGGAGGGGTTTCAATATCCCCTGAAGAAAGCTCTGAATTAAGAAGTATTAAAGCCGACGATTACTATCGGAGGGTTCAGAGTTTCATAAGTGGTATTTTAAAGTCCGGAGTTTCACTCACATGCGTAACGCATATTTCTCCCGTTGAGGCTTTTGAGGACTCTGCTCATTTGACGCAGCTTTTAATAGTCAGTAGAAAAATAGGTCGAGAGGGTATTAACGAAGCTATAAAAATGCTTGAAACAGATATTGAAAAAATGAGATCTATTTACAATACTGCTTTTCCAGAACTGAAAATAGTCAGGTTGAGTGGAGAGAAACTTATTAAGTATTTGAACAGTATTTTAATAGATAAGTCTGTCTTAGGAAAGTCTAAAGTAAGAGATTTAGCAAATTCGCTCGCACTGCATGTACCTGGATATACTTCCCTGCTTCCTTCAAATTCTTATATTGAACATGAGGGGGGAAAAGAAACGATAGATTTAGGATCGGTTATTTTCAGTGGTTCTAAAATTGCTCCGTTAAAATTAAAGATCAATATGTTTGAAAAGCATGTTGCCATATATGGTTCAACAGGATCGGGAAAGACAACTACCGCCAAACATATAGTGAGAGAATTAGCAAGATTGGGATATTCTTTAATGATTCTAGACTGGCATAATGAATACCGTCATCTTGCAGAAGAGCTTAATGGAAGAATTTTAGGATTAGGGTCTTTCGCTTTAGATATAATTAACCCCATTGAATCTAGCAATGTATCTGAGCATGTTGCAATGGTTACAGATATTTTTGATCAAATATATAATTTTACACCGTCACAATCGTATATGTTTAGAGAGGTGCTTTTACAAACGTTAACAGAGAACATGCTCGGTATTAAAGCATATGATCCTTTGGTTTCCTTTATAGATACGTTGGAGAAATGGAGTATTAAATCATTCTATGAAAATGAGACAAAGTTTGCATTGTTAAGAAGATTAAGACCTTTAGTAACAGGACAGAACAGAGAAATTTTCTGCAATAGGGATAAGCTAATAAGCATCAGAGATATATTAGAAGGAATTACTGTTTTCGAGCTCGGAGATATCATAGAAGTAGACATGCGTAAACTGACTTCACTTTTCATTTTAGCATTACTTTACGAATTTAGATTAAAGAATAGGGATTCGAAGCGCCACTTCATCGTATTAGAAGAAGCGCATAATATACTTCCTTACAGGAGGCGTGATTCACCACAGACTATAGCTGAAAAATTATTTTTAGAGATGAGGAAGTTTAATGAAAGTTTAATACTTATATCACAATTTCCGTCGCAAATTTCTCCAGAAATAGTAAAGTCCACCGGTTTGAAAATCTCTCACAGAATATGTGAGGGGGAGGAGTCGAGAATCTTAATGGATATAATGGGCTTATCTCAGGAAGATTATGACCTTCTTAAGAGGCTTCCCCCGGGATATGGCTTTTTAACGGCTGAAGGCATTTCTAAACCAATCTTTTTATCTATCTATTTCAACGAAAAATGAGATTCAGCTTCTCGGAATGCTTAGAGAAATAACTAATCCAATCCACTTCATCACTCTTACATTTAAAGTCATTCTTATAGCATTTCATAAACCTGTAATAGAGGTTTTTAATGCTTTTCCTAGTAGTGTCTAACTGTATGATCCTTACCTTTTTCAAGTATTTTTTAGCATTTAAGTAACAATAATCCGTAAGCTCCGATTCAACATTCTCCCTCGCTTTTTCCTCATTATATCCTTTAATTTTCCTGAGTCTATGCCAAAGAACATCAGGTCTGCATCTCAATACGATACAACAGTCCACGTACTCAGCTGGAGAAACCTCCGCAGCATAATGGCCGTCTATTAGGAGGTTTAAATCCTCTCCAAGCTTGCTTAAAATATATTTTCGTAAAGCCTTCTTCAGAACGCTTGTATCCACAATTCTAGTTTTCATAATACTGTCGTAGCCGATTACAGCATTCGAATCTATTGCAAACTTTCCCAAGTCAAGATGTACCCATCCTCTATTCTTTCTCACTACATAGCTGCACAGAGATGTTTTGCCGGTTCCAGCTGTGCCAGTAACAACTATGATTTTCCTCATCACTGCAATGAAAAGTTGAAGGTGTATAAAAATAGGTAACTAGGATTTGAGATTTTAAGGGTTGTCAAGATAAAGCTTTTATTCATCTTTTTTCTAAAACAATAATAGCGGCGTTCGTCTAGTCTGGTTAGGACACCAGCCTTCCAAGCTGGGGATCCCGGGTTCAAATCCCGGACGCCGCATAAAAGCCTAATAACCCATTTACCTCTTCTGCATAAGGTTTAGTTGGTAAAAAAGAAAGCAATCGCAATAGCGCGCGAGAGGATTGATATTTTGATAAGAATGGCCCTAGATACCGCAAGTGAAAACGTTAGTGATGCAGAGTCGTATGTTAAGCTTGCTTGGAGAATAGCTGAGAAGTTCAATATAAGGGGAAAAACAATACTTAGAAGGTATTTTAGGTGTAGTAAATGTAAGAATTTTCTAATACCGGGTTATAGTTGTCGGATTAGGATATTGAAGAAAAGGGGACTGGGGGTTATTTGCATGAAATGCGGAAAACTTAAGATAATACCGATTTTTAATGAAGAAATAATAAGTCGGACAGCACGTCTAAAAGCAGGAATTGGGTCCTGAATTCATGATGGAGTTAGAGCATTTCGTAAAATCCTTCATTCTGCTATTTGCAATATTGGATTCTGTAGGCAATGTTCCTGTTTTCCACGCTTTCTTAGAATCTGCACCTGTAGAAAAAAGGAGGAAAATAATATGGGAATCTGTAGTTGCAGCAACTTGTGTCCTAATATTTTTCGCCCTGCTCGGCTCAGCTATGTTCAGCTTCCTCGGAATAAGATTATCGGATTTCTACATAGCCTCGGGAATAGTGCTTGTAGCAATCTCTCTAAAATACATAATCGTTGGGGAGGAGGCCGAGGTCAGGGACGAGAAATTCGAGGAGATATCTGTTTTCCCACTGGCAACTCCACTCCTCGCAGGACCGGGAAGCATATCTACTGTCATCATAATATCCAACCCCCCCTACAATGTTTTTACCTGTATAATTGTAATCATTCTTAACGCGATTCTAGCATACTTGATACTTTTGAATGGTGATAGGATTATGAACAGCATAGGGAGAACACCGTCAAAACTCATTGCAAAAATATTCAATCTTATAATAGTGGCTTTTGGAATAGTAATGATCAGAAATGGTTTAGAAGTATTTCTAGACATTAGATGACGAAAAGGTTAATATAGTGCTCAACGAAGAGTTAGGGAAGGAGGTGTAGCGCGTGTACAGCGTAAATACTGCCATAAGGGGGCGAGACTACCTGCATACAGAATGCAGAAACACCTCTAGCTGGAGAAATTAATAGTTTCAGAACGTTTTGGGGAGGCGGGTCCGATGGTTTGGAGGGGATATTTTACTGAGTCCCAAATACCTGAGAAAGTTGTGCTTTTTGACACTACTTTAAGAGACGGTGAGCAAACTCCCGGCGTAGCACTTACCCCTGAGGATAAGCTTAAGATAGCCAGACAACTTGACATTCTCGGAGTACCTGTAATAGAGGCAGGTTTTCCAGTAACTTCGCCTGGAGAAGAAGAGGCTGTTAGAAGAATAGTGAAGGAAGGGTTGAAGGCGGAGATAACCGCCTTGGCGAGATCTTCAAAGCAGGATATAGAGAAGGTTGCCTCAACGGGCGCTCAAAGAATACACCTTTTCATTGCCACTTCAGATATACATTTGAGTAAGAAGCTAAAGATAAGCCGGGAGGAAGCAATTAAGAGAGCTGTAGAGGCTATTGACCTAGCAAAGTCCTACGGGATGAAAATAGAGTTCTCTGCAGAAGATGCAACTAGAACAAACTTAGATTTCCTCATAGAGTTCTACAAGGCTGTTGAGGAAGCGGGGGCAAACATAGTCGACATACCGGATACCGTTGGCGTGGCAACACCATTCGCCATGAGAGAAATAGTTAGGAGAGTACGAGAAGCATTGAGGATTCCGGTAGCAATTCACTGTCATAACGACATGGGGTTGGCGGTTGCAAACACTCTTGCAGGAATCGAGGGCGGGGCTACGGAAGCGCATGTAACAGTTAATGGTCTTGGTGAAAGAGCTGGCAATGCAAGCCTCGAGGAAGTAGCAGTTTCCCTTAAAGTGCTCTACGGTGTAGAAACAGGTATAAATTTCAAGGAGATATATAATACCTCTCGGATGGTTTCGTCAATAACTGGAATAACAATACCTGTGAACAAGCCGATAGTTGGAGAGAATGCTTTCTCGCATGAGAGTGGAATACATACCCATGGCATAATCTCTTCCCCCGAGACCTATGAGCCGATAGACCCTGAATTCGTCGGGACTAAGAGAAGGATCATAGCAGGGAAGCATGCAGGAACGCATGGTATTTCTGCACAATTGAAAGAAATGGGATACACTCCAACCGAGGAAGAGCTTAACAAAATAGTGAAAATAGTTAAGGAGATGGGTGATCAGGGTAAGAAGGTTACTGATGCCGAGCTCGCCTCCATAGCTGAGAGCGTGATGGGCTATGGAATCAGTGAGAAAGAACGTATTGAACTCGATGAATTGATGGTAGTCACTGGTCTAAACATTACTCCTACGGCAGCGATAAAAATAAGGTGGGGAGGCCAGTCTTGGAGGGGGGCAGAGTTCGGAGTAGGCCCAATAGATGCTTCGATAAAAGCTGTTGGCAAGCTTCTCGGGGACTTGATAAAGATAAAGCTTGAAAGCTTTAAGCTGGAGGCGATAACCGGCGGCACAGAGGCTTTTGCAGAAGTAACCGTCCGAGTTTCCGATGAGGGAGGGAGGAGCGTTACTGCAAAAGGCTTCAGTAAAGATATTGTTTTAGCTGGAGTCTACGCAATACTGAATGGTGCAAACAGGCTGATACAAATAAGAAAGGCGAGTGCTAAATGAGCGGGTTAACAGCAATTCAAAAAGTGTTTTCAAGAAAAGCAGGTAAACGCGTTGAAGTGGGAGAGATAATTGAAGCGAAGGTAGATTTTCTTATGCTCCATGAGGTAACCGGACCCTTAGCAGTCGAAGAGTTTGAGAAGATATCTGAAAAAGTATGGGATCCCGGTAGAGTTGTCGTCATTTTCGATCACGATGTCCCACCAAGCACGATTGAACTCTCAAACCAGATGAGAAGAATGAGGATTTTCGTCAAGAAATACGGCATAAGCAATTTTTACGAGGTAGGGAGGGGAGGTATTGCTCACCAAGTGCTCTTTGAAGAAGGTTTTGATATTCCAGGTTTCTTGATAGTCGGTGTTGACAGCCACACTTGCACTGCTGGAGCAACAGGTGCCGTAGGGATAGGAGTGGGTTCAACAGACGCTGCAGTGGTCTTAGCAACAGGTGAAATTTGGCTTAGAGTTCCTGAAACAGTGATCGTAGAAGTAAGGGGAGAGTTTCAAAGGGGGGTATTCGCTAAAGACCTTGCCCTGCATATCGTTGGGAAAATTGGAGCGAATGGGGCTACTTACAAGGTTGTAGAGTATTCGGGCGAGGCTGTAGAGAAATTATCCTTATCGGAACGTTTAACTCTTGCGAATCTCTCTATTGAAATGGGAGCTAAGACAGGAATTGTTCAAACAGACTCTAAAAGCTTCGAATACGCTAAGAGCTTTAACAAGGAGGACCAGTATATGGATGTTAAAAGCGATCCTGATTCCGACTTTGATAAAGTAGAGATAGATGCTTCTCAACTGGAACCGGTGGTAAGTGTTCCACATAGTGTTGATAACGTTAAGCCCGTGAGGGAGGTTGAGGGTCTACATATAGACCAGGCTTTCTTAGGCTCATGTACCAACGGCAGGCTAGATGACCTTCTCATAGCCTTTAAGATATTGAAGGGGAGGAAAATCGCTCCTTGGGTAAGGCTTGTAGTAGGCCCTGCTTCAGTAAAAGTGTATAGTGAAGCTTTGAGAATGGGAATAATCGAGGAGATTGTGAGGGCAGGAGGAATAGTCACATCCCCGACTTGCGGCGCATGCTTAGGGATGTCTAGAGGAGTCCTTGCAGAAGAAGAGGTTGCAGTTTCAAGTAGCAATAGGAATTTCATTGGTAGAATGGGTGCTAAAAGCAGTAAGGTTTACTTAGCTTCTCCAGCAACCGTTGTAGCATCAGCAATAGAGGGGAAAATAGTAGATCCCAGGAGGTATCTCTAATGATCATTCGAGGTAAAGTGGTGAAGCTCGGCGACAACATAGATACCGATGTAATAATACCTGCGAGATATCTGGTGACGCATGATGCTACAGTTCTGGCTGAACACGTTTTCGAAGACTATTACCCGGAGTTCAGAGAGAAAGCTAAGGAAGGAGTTATAATTGTTGCAGGAGAGAACTTTGGCCTGGGAAGCTCGAGAGAACATGCAGTGATAGCTTTAAAACATTCCAATGTTAAAGCGGTCGTTGCAAAATCTTTCGCAAGAATCTTCTACAGGAATGCCATAAACCTGGCTATGCCTGCCTTAGTACTGGAGGAAAAAAACAGAATCGGGGAAATCAACGATGGAGATGAGATTGAGATTAATTTGGAAAAGGGGATTTTAAGGGACCTTAATACCGGGAAGGAATTTTCTCTTTATAAAATACCTGATTTCATAGTTAAAATATTGAAAGCAGGCGGATTAATAAGCTATTTCAAGGAAAAGGGACAGAAATAGAACCTCCGATAACTATTTATAAACCTGGCGTGAATAAGCTTTTACAGTTGCAGCGCCGGGAAGCGGTTACTAGATATTCATGCTCCGTGTGCGGACGCCCTCTCAGCGCTGAATACAAGTTCTGCCCGTCTTGTGGAGCACCGCGCAAAGGAATCTCGTATGTGAGGAAGGTTTCTACTGGAAATCCTGCTATCGACGAAATACTAGAAGGAGGTTTTGAGGCAGGTAAGACATATCTGCTCGCGGGAGAAGCTGGAACTGGTAAAACTATCTTCAGTCTCCAATACCTGATATACGGTGCCAAAAACAATGAGCCCGGTATCTACGTGACGATTGATGAAAGACCGGAGGTTTTGGTAAAAGATGTCAGAAACTTCGGCTGGGATCTCCAGCCCCTCATAGAGACAAGGAGAATCTCAATAATACCAGTTAGGAGATATTTCACCTCTAGAATGTGGGGTAGGGAAATGGATACTATAGTTAACAGCATAGTTGAAGAATTGGACAGGAAAAAGAAGGAGATAAATGCTAAGAGGCTTGTGATAGACCCTATAGCACCCTTGGTGACAACGTATTCCAATGAGATAGCATGGGTCAGAGAGTATATTAGAAGCCTGATATTTTCTATAGAAGAACGTTTAGGCGTAACGACGCTCATAACCTCTGAGATACCGACCGGCGAGAATGCGATGAGTAGATACGGTGTTGAAGAATTCTTAGCCTCTGGTGTCATAATACTTTCATTGACAAGAGTCGGAAATTCTATTATAAGAACGATGTTCATCAGAAAAATGCGATGGACTGCTGTCAATCCAACGATATACAGGTTTGAAATAGAACGCGGTCGTGGTATAGTTCTTAAAGAACCCTTAACTTAGGAAAGTCTAGTACCGCATCTGAAGCAGAATTTATAACGCGCGTTGTTTATGGCTCCACACTTTGGGCAGGTCTTAGTGTTTGAAGTAGCGCCTTCCTCTTCCACCCTACCTGCTTCAAAACTATGGACACCAGTACCAGGTACTTCACCCTGTTCAGAAACCATATAATCCATTTCCTCTTTGAACGGGACCTGGAGTTCAGAAACCTCTCCAGCTCCACTCTTCGGGGCTATTTGAACTTCCGCTTCACTAGAAATCCGCGAAGGCTGCTTCTCCATAGGCATCGTAGGGGTAACAACAGGCTGCTCCTTTAAGACGGCTCTAATCTCTTCACGCGACTCAGCAACAGGCTTTTTAGGCGGGGGAGTAGCAGTAGGAATGGCAACTTCTTTCTTGAGAATCACTATGTCTTCCGCAGCTTCGACCTCGCTCCATATAAACTCCATCTCACGATTATCCCTCCCTACGACAACTATTCCAACGAGGTTTTCACCCAGTACGAAACCAATATCCTTAACTGTTCCCACATATCTGCCCTTCTTGTCGTAGACTTGAAGACCTATTATCTTCTCCTTCCTAATCAGCAATTTGTAAGAAGAAGATACTTGCGGTCACTTTTATTCTTTTATTTTCGACGCGAGTTTATTGCATTACCGACGATTGTTAACTATTTTTATGGATTTAAAATCCCCTAAAAATACTAAAAACAACTATTTAAACACGGTTTTTATGGAAGAGAAAAGCCTTCTACAATTCTAGCGACTTGGCCTTCTAGGAATTTTTTAGCATCCCTGTCCCTTTGAATCATCTCGTTCAACTTAGAATAATAATCTTCTATCATTTTTTCCCTTTCACGTATCATTTTTAAATCATTACTCTGGCAACCCGCACCAGCTGAGGTTCTTAGTGAAACTAGCGTCTCCTCACTTTTACTCAAGATGTTTAGCAGGATCGGACTTATGTCCCTACCCAATATTTGTAGAGAGACTTCTTTCAGCTCTTCCTCCTTAATGTTTTTGAAGCCTCTACCATCCTTAAGGCTCCTCTTCACCATCTCGCCAACCAGCTTATGGGCCAGCCTGAACGGAACCCTAGCCTCTTCGATAATTCTCTCAGCAACGTCTAGAGCGATGATGTTTTGCTCCATAGATGACCTTATTCTCTCCCTATTTTCTCGCATATTTTCAACGGTGATTCTAACTATTTTAAGCGTCTCTTTTACTGTTTCAATCGCTTCAATAAGAGGAGGCTTAGTCTCCTGCAGGTCCCTAACGTAGCCGCTTGGTGCCCCTTTACACACCATTGAGAGCTGGGCTAGGCTTGAGAAAACCCTTCCAGACCTTGCGCGAGCTAGCTCAAGTATGCAGGGATTCTTCTTGTTTGGCATCGCACTAGAAGGAAATGCTAATTCGTCTGGGAGAGTGAAAAAGCCGAATTCTGAAGTCAACCAAATTATTAAGTCCTCCATCATTCTGCTCAAGTTAAGCATTAGTATATTGAGATTTGATACAGTCTCTAGTATGAAGTCTCTAGAAGATACTGCGTCAAACGAGTTCTCTAATAGACCATGGAAACCAAGGAGCTTTGTTGTAAGCTCTCTGTTTACTTTCAAGGAGGTTCCAACTATCGCGACGCTTCCGAGAGGATTAAGGTTAATTCTCTTCAAAGATTCCGCTATGCGGTCAAAATCCCGCATCAAAATGTCGAAATAACCTAGAAAGTAATGTGATAAAGGGGCTGCTTGCGCTTGTTGAAGATGCGTGTAGAACGGAAATAAAACGTCAATAGTTTCACGGGCTTTTTTCAATAATGTTTTCTCAAGATCCAGTATTTCTCTCAGGATATTGAAAACCTCCCTCCTAGTCTTAAGCCTCACCGCAGTCACAACCTGATCGTTTCTTGATCGGGCAGTGTGAACTAATCCTCCGATTTCAATCCCGACTTCTTTAATTACGAATGATTCTATAAGCTCATGTACATCCTCATATTTGTAAGTATCGGTCTGTACCAACTCCTTGTTTTCTAAAAGTTTTTTGATTGCGGAAACGATCTTCTTAAACTGGTCTTCCGTTATGTATCCTTGTTTCATAAGCATGAAGTCGTGCGCAATAGTAGCTTCTATATCTTCGTAAAATATCCATGAATCTTCTTTAATGCTTGACGTGTATCTTGTTGCTTCCGGAAAAGCAGGTTCCAGTCGGCTGCGGTATATGCCCTCTTCAGACATCTTTCTTAAAAACGAGTTTTAAGCCAGCTAATAAGGTTATAGACCGCATAGGCGATTCAAAATTTAAAAACAATCCTCTCCATATGCTTTATAGCTGGAAAGAACTTTATGATAATCGAGAAAAGGACAGAGATAGGGAGGCTTGTAACATTCATACCGAACAAGCATACTCCGATACATAACTGGTTCTACTATAAAGAAGGGTTTTCGCGAGATTTCGTAGAGTTGATTATTAGGAGCCTTAAGCTCGGAAGAGAGTCTTGGGTATTAGACCCATTCTGCGGGGTTGGAACAACCCAGCTTACTTGTAAAGAACTTGGAGTAAACGCTATGGGCATAGACGTAGCAGACCTCCCAGTATTCGTGTCAAAAGTTAAGACAGCAGATTACGATGTTAGCGTTTTGAAAGAAGTTTCAAAGAAAATTTTTTCTGAAAAATTTAGGAGACAAGACTTAAGCGGGCTCAGCAGTATTGTTAGAAAAGCTTTCCCAAGACATGTTTTGGAGGACGTATTGTTCTTTAGGGGCATCGTTGAGGAAATAGAGGATGATGTTGTAAACGGTTTTTTCAAATTGGGATTGATGAGTGCTGCGATTAAAGCATCCTACATAGTTAAGGACGGGGGAGTCTTAAAGATAGTTAAAAAGAAGAATATTCCTCCATTTAGAAAATTCTACAGGAATAGGATTAAACGGATGATAAGAGACTTAGAGGAGTTTAAAACACTTAATCCGACGATAATCACGTTGAAAACAGATTCCCGAAACCTAAAGTTTATGGATGATAACATTTTTGATGCGGTGATTACATCGCCTCCTTATTTAAATAAGATAGAGTATACGAAGGTTTACCGCGTTGAGAACGAGCTTTTCTTCAAGGAGGCAGAACCGATGCTGAGATCGTACATAGGGGATTTGGTTGAAAACCATGTGGATTCTGAATATGGAGACCTGCCTGCCATAGCCAGCGCCTATTTCAAAGACCTTAAGAGAGTTCTGTCTGAGATTTATCGCGTTCTCAAGGAAGGTGGGAGAGGGGTCTTCGTAATCGCTCAAGGGGTATTCCCCACGGGGATTGTGGAATCAGAGAAGATTTTCTCGAAAATAGCCAGTGAAATCGGTTTTGAAACCGAGTGCATGTGGTTAGTCAATAGGAGAGTAGCCACTAGAGATCGTGTAGTCAAGATAGGGTATGCAGACGAGTTCGTAATATTCCTACGTAAATAATTATAAAAGCCTAATGCATCTTCCTCTTAAAGAATTAAGGTCATATGCCTCGTATCCGAGGTTTCTAAGCTCCTGAGAGAATTCTTTAGAAAAACCGTGTACTGTAAAAATCTTCTGGGGAGAGGTTTCTTCAACTATTTTAAGCAAACCATGGAAATCCGCATGGTCACTCAATGGAAAAGCCCGGTCGACGGCAAGCATTTCTTCATAACTTTTTAAAAGCGACCTGCCTGAGAACCAGATTAAAACCGCACCGTACTTCTTTTTAATAACCTGCAGGAAAGCATTCCTACCGGAAATATTCGGGTAGTAAAGCACCCAGTTACTGTCTCGTGGGAACGATTGAGACTGAGGGCACAGTATCTTTTTCTCACTTATCATCATTGAGAAAAGCCTGTAGACATCGTTATACCTTGCTATTGATGGAGAAACATATTTCTCAACATCCGGCAGGAAACGGTCTAGAATCATTTGAACATGCTGCGATTTGCCCAACGGGTAGCCCATAAAGACCACGGGCCTGCTCTTCTTCAAGTTTTCTCGCACATAGTCAACAACTTCTTTAACTAGCTCATGTCGAGGAGGGAAGACTAGGTTTGGACGCCCGTAGTTAGACTCTATTATCAGAGTATGTACCTTCGGAAAACATTGCTTGGGCATGTCTGCAAGAGGAGAATTGTTTACGTCTCCGGTGTAGAGTATCTTTTCACAACCCGCTTCTAAAACTATTGACTTAGAGCCCAATATATGTCCTGAATCTAACAGGAGAAAAGGACTCTCTGTCCGCTTTATTCCAAACCCTCTGAGCGTTGATAAGATGAATGTTTCTTCTGAGCATATGGCCTCTACGTTCTGAGACTCCTGCTTACAAATGTGATCAAGGTGAGCGTGAGAAATGAAAACATAATCTGGAGAGTCATATGATCCCATTTTTAATGCCGTCTCACTTCCATTAAGATAGATTGTTGCAAACCTGTCTAGCCTAATTGAAAGAGCCCTATTTGGAGTATGGTGCATTTTTAAAGGAAGAACCTGTTGTCTCTAAGCTTGTTTAAAAACTTGCTTTCAATCTTTTTTACTACCGGAGTCCACTTTCTCCTTCTCTCCTGAAGCTCATCCTCATCCACCAACAGATCAAGCCTCCTGCCCGGAACATCTATGAGTATCTCGTCACCGTCTTTTACAAGAGCTATAGGCCCGCCTAAGAACGCTTCTGGAGAAACATGCCCTATAGCAATCCCCTTAGTGCCCCCCGAGAACCTGCCGTCAGTAACTAACGCAACTTTCTCTACAAGACTTCTCCCAACTATGAGCGAAGTCGGCATCAGCATTTCGCGCATGCCGGGTCCGCCCAGCAGTCCTTCATACCTCACAACCACGACAGTATTCTCTTCGAAATCTTCTTTTTCAAGAGCTTTAACCACCTCCTCTTCTGAATCGAATACTCTAGCCCTACCTCTGAATGTCCTAAGCTGCATCGGTGTTCCGGCGAGTTTTATGACAGCACCTTCAGGAGCTAGAGATCCCCGCAGGATAGCTATACCACCTTCGCTTCTATATGGGTTCTCAGGAGGACGTATGAGAGAGCCTTGTGGCTCGGGGAAAGTTTCGACAAGCTCTCTTAAAGGCTTACCAGTTACCGTCATCGCATCCAAGTAGATATACTTCCTTAACATTTTTAGAAGCGATGGGATTCCACCAGCATTGTAGAAGTCGATCATAAAGCTTTCCCCAGACGGCCTTATGAGAACTAGCGTCGGTACTCTTCTACTAATCTCATCGAATACTTGAAGAGAGAGATCGTAACCAGCTTCCTTAGCGAGAGCGCTTATGTGGAGAACAGTGTTAGTGGATCCTCCTAAAGCATTATCTATGATTATCGCGTTAATCAGGTTCTCCCTTTTAACCACATCCTTAAACTTAAGCCCCTCTCTCCAGAGCCCGACTATTCTCCTCCCCGAGTCATAGGCAAGCCTCTTCTTCTTTTCATCTAAGGCGTGTGTTGCAGCCATGTTTGGAAGAGATAGGCCCATTGCCTCCACTAGGCAAGCCATAGTGTTCGCTGTGAAAAGCCCCGCACAGCTTCCAGCTCCGGGGCAAGCAGCCCTTTCAAATTCTCTCAATTCCTCCAAAGTAAACTTACCCTCATGGTATTCGCCTAATACTTCAAAGACAGATACTAGGTCAATCCTCCTACCCTTAAAGACACCTGGGTACATCGGCCCGCCGGTGACGAATATGGAAGGGAGATTCAGCCTTGCAGCCGCAAGAAGATGTCCGGGAACAATCTTATCGCATGAAGAGATGAAGACAGCAGCATCAAACATGTGTGCCGAAAGCATTATCTCTATCGAATCCGCTATCACCTCCCTGCTTGGAAGCGAGTACTTCATTCCCTCATGGTTCATCGCTAACCCGTCGCAGACAGCAATAGTATTGAAGACGAAGGGCACGCCACCCTCGTCTCTAATCCCCCTCGATACTTCTTCAGCTAGAGAGTTTAAGTGAATATGCCCTGGCACAATACTGGTGTATGAGTTAACTACTGCTATGAATGGTTTTTCAAAATCCTCCTTCTCCAGCCCAACGGCGTGCAGGAGGCTTCTGTGAGGAGCTCTGTCAACACCCTTCTTGATTGCGTTACTCCTCATCTCGTGGGGTTTCTCCTTGAGCATGCTGGATTTCATTTCCTAATCATCGCCCTTATTCTGCTCCCCACTACTTCAATAAGATGATTTCTTTCCCTCTCCATCAGAGTTTTTAGTACAACCTGGTTAGAATTGTTCTCAAGAACCCATTCTCTAGCAAAGACTCCGGATTGAATGTCTTCAAGAAGCTTCCTCATCTTCTTCTTAACATCTTCATCTATAAGGTACGGGCCGCGCGTTAACCCGCCGTACTTAGCGGTGTCGCTAACAGCCTGCCACATGCCGGATAGTCCTTTAGCCCATATTAAGTCGACGATTAGTTTAAGCTCGTTTAAAACCTCAAAGTAAGCAACCTCAGGTTGATACCCTGCTTCAACAAGTATTTCAAAACCGCTTTTTATAAGTGAAGACACCCCCCCGCATAAAACCGCTTGCTCGCCGAAAAGATCTGTTTCAACTTCTTCCTTGAAAGAGGATTCGATTAAACCAACCCTGCTTAAACCGATTGCCTTAGCTAATTCTCTGACTATCTTTGAAGCATTACCCGTGTAATCTTGATGCACTGCTATTAACCCGGGTACTCCAGTACCATGGACGTAAGCATCTCTCAAAGCAGGACCTGGAGCCTTAGGGGCTACAAGCACAACGTCCAGCCAAGTCGCAGGAACTATTTGTCTGTAATATATGTTGAATGCATGGGCAAACACGAGAGTAGAGCCCTTTAAAATGTTTGGTGCCACGTGCTCTTCGTAAACCTTAGGTTGAGCAGGGTCTGGGAGAAGCATCATTACAATATCGCCTTTCCTAACAGCTTCTCCTATCTCATAGACTTCGAAACCGTCTTCAACAGCCCTCTTCCAGGAGGCCCCGTCTTTTCTTAAACCAAGTATCGTCCTAATCCCACTATCCCTAATGTTCTTAGCTTGTGCTTCACCCTGTGAACCATATCCTATTACAGCAACAGTTTTATTTTTTATCAGTTCTATTGTTATATCATCATCCCTTATTATCCTAGCCATTTCAAATCACATAGTTGACGGATTTACTAATTCTTTTAAGCTTTTAACTTTCTGTAGTGGTTTAATGTATGAATCATCACTCCGCTCCGCGAAAAGCTTTCTATACGGTCTGAGAATTCCTCTTTAAACTCATTCACCATCCTAGGGTCTGCCAGTAACTCTACTAAAAGCCTTGACTCGCTTAACAAAGTTGTCCTAGCACGATACCTAATCCTGATATAGTCGCTAACGTTAGCATCACAATCCCTAAGAACAGCTACAAAAGCTTCTCTTACAACGTCTGATTCAAGCGATCCTATTTTAACCTCAAGCACACACGGGTTCTTCTCTAAAACCTTTACAATATTCTCAAACTTATCCTCGGGAAGATCGAATGTAAGGGAGATCTGAGAAGATTTTCCGTTTATCACTCCAACAGTGATAGTATCTATATTAATTCCTCTTCTTGCAAATATCGATGAGATTCTTTCCATCACCCCCGGTATGTTAAGAACTCTGAGAACGATGAATCTCTTATTCTCATCTATAGCCATATTTTTCACCTCCCAGTTATGACATGATCGAGCGTTGCTGCAGGCGGAACCATTGGAAACACGTTGTCCTCCCGCTCAACGATCACGTCTATTACAGTTGTCTCATTCTGTTTAACAGCTATTTGTAAAGCTTCTTTAAGCTCGCCGACCCGTGATACTTTGAATGCTCTAGCACCAAATCCTTCTGAAACCTTTGCTATATCGGCCTTACCCTTAAGATCTACAGCTATGTATCTCCTGTCATAGAACAATTCTTGCCATTGTCTAACCATTCCCAAGAAGTAATTGTTGAGAACAACCACTATGATGGGGAGGTTGTAGTCTACAGAAACCGGTAGCTGGTTACATGTCATGAAGAAGCTGCCATCGCCAGCAATGTCGAAAACTCTTTGTTCGCGGAAAGCAGCCTTAACGCCTATTGCTGCAGGAAGCCCGAAGCCCATTGTTCCAAGTCCCCCGGAGGATATGAATTGCCTTGGGCGTTTCGCTAAGAAATGTAGAGAGGCATACATTTGGCACTGGCCGACTTCAGTAGTTACAAAGTCGCTGGGAGTAACGTAATCGTTTAGAACTCTGACGACAGTACTCGGTTTTATTGGCACAGCATCGTAATCATAAAGGAACTCAGACTCCTTTTTAAGCTGTTTGAGTTTCTCACCCCATCTCCCAGCCTTACCTTTTTGAACCATCTTTACCAGGTTTGAGTAAAGCTTGCTCAAAACGTATTTTGCATCTCCCACTATACCGATATCTGGCTTGAGGAGTTTCCCTATTTCAGACCTATCTATGTCGATATGTATTTTCTTAGCTCCTGGAGCAAAACCACTTAACTTACCTGTGGTCCTATCGCTAAATCTTGCACCCACAGCGATGAGAACATCGCTTTCTTGAACAGCTCTTATCGCACTCAGTTTACCATGCATGCCTACACAACCCAGTGAAAGAGGATGGTCCTCCGGAATACTGCCTTTCCCCATTAGAGTAGTCACCACTGGAGCGTTTAGCAACTCTGCTAAAGCAACGAGTTCGCTGGAGGCTCCTGACATTATTACTCCGCCGCCAGCAAGTATAACAGGCCTTTCCCCGTCTGCGATCATTCTCGATGCTAGAAATATTTCCTCGTCGGACGGTATTGGAGGATTATATGAATACGAGAAGATATTGTTCTTCGGATCACCCTCCATTAGTTGAACATCTCTCGGAATATCGATATGCACTGGGCCAGGCCTTCCGGAAAGTGCTATTTTGAAAGCATTTTCTAGAGCGGAATTCAATTCCTCCAGGTTTCTCGGCAGAAAGTTCATCTTAGTCAGCCCTATCATCATGGAGAAGATATTAGCCTCCTGGAAAGCATCGTAGCCTATTAAGAATGTTGGCACTTGGCCAGCCATACTTATCACTGGAGAGGAGTCTAAGTATGCGTTTGCAATGCCAGTGGCCAGGTTAGTGGCACCTGGGCCAGATGTTACTATTACAACACCAGCTTTTCCAGTCGCCCTGGCATACCCATCAGCCATGTGGGTAGCGCCCTGCTCATGCCTCGTTAGAATAAACTCTATGTCGCCAGCCTTGTATAGCTCGTCGAACAGTGGAAGAACTGCTCCTCCAGGTATTCCAAATACCGTCTTAACCCTATTCTCCCTAAGCTTATCAACTATTAGTCTAGCTCCTGAAACCATTGAAAACACCTCCATGAAGAATTGTAGCTATGATCGCTAAAGGAGGTAGGGCTCTTAGGGCGTAAGCAGTTGGCGGACGGGATCTCGCCCCCTTGGAGCATTATTCTTCGGGTACACTCACTGCACCTCCTGAGCAGAAGCCCTCACGCATAGGGGCTATATTAATTTTTCCCCGATTAATTGGGCAGCTAATAACCGTCTACGCGAATGCTTTTAGCAGCATTAGAGTTTACGTATACTGCTATAGCGTAGAACACTATAGATAGAACAGAAGCAACCAGGAAAACCGGCTCAGTAAGGTTGTTTACTCCACCATTTTCTAGCGAAGGCGTTGGCCAAGGCACTAGGGGGAGAAGGGGAATAGGTGATGAAAGATGTTTGTTGAATACGAAGAAAATAATCGTGTTGAAGATAGACACGCATAGAAAAGACGCTGTTGAATCCGCTAGCTTACTAAACGCTTCCTTTGAGAAAATACTCCCTATGGAGAGAGAGAGAAGCCAGTTAACATGTGTAGCGATCATAAAAAATAGTAGGGAGGGCATTTGAACATACTGGAGTGATAAGTATGGCAGGATGAAAACCAGCGTCTTAAACTCCAGTAAAACCAACGAGGCAACTGAGTGTACCAGAAAAGGGGTTTGAGAAGAATAGCTAGTATAAATCTTAATTTTAATACCTTTGTTTAAGAACCATTCACGCCATATTTCGAGTTCGAAGTACGTAGAGTAGAGGATGAGCATTAACCATATGACTGGTAACAATTTGTCTAGAACTGCTAGATCGCTAAAAATACTTCCGACGATTTTTAGCACCGCGATTACAACGACTGAAACAAGCTCTAGGCTTATGAAGAGCGGCGAAGTAAAGAAGAGCTTTAACTCCTGGGAGAACAGGCTCGCCAACCTTGTTAAACCTCCATAAACCTGTTCGCAGACTCAAGCAGGTGCTGCCTACTGCTTATTATCTTGTCCACTACAGCACCTTTTTTAACAAGCAGATCCAGAAGACCCTGTATCTTCTCTGGAGCATTATCCAGTTCTATAACCGCCTCGTTCTCCCCGGTAGCATACCAGCTTACGCCCATTTTCTCAAGAGCATCAATATTAGCCTCTATATTAAATTTTGAAACGTGGAAGGAAAGTATTCCGGGGCCCCCAACGCCTGTGACAAAGCTTTCAACATGATCCATAGCGGTCTGCTGTCCATTGTGTAAAATCACGATTCTGTCGCATACTTCGTCGAGCAATAGCGGAGTCGTTGAGAAGATTACCATGGATTTCCCTAAGTCTATGGAAGTCCTTATGAAATTCCTCATTAACACTGCAACATCAAAGGGAATTCCTCTAAAAGGATCGTACAATAACACTACGGCTGGGTCGTGTATGAAGGTCGATGCGAAGCATAGCTTCCTTCTCAATGATAGGGGGAGCCTAAACCATTTTACCGGAGCCAAGTCGGATGCTTCGAACAATGACAGTATTTCCTTCGCCCTGGCTAGGGATTTTTCCTTGGGCAAGCCGTGCATGGAGGCTGAGAGAAGTAGATTATCCAATACCGTGGAGTTTCCAAGTAGGTCCATCTGACAGGAGTAGAAACCGATTCTTTTAATCAAATCCTTCCTCCGGATCACCGGATTGTTGAAGTATATTATGGTGCCTGATGTCGGCTTCTCTAAGAGAAGAAGGATTCGGAACAAGTGGTCAACGGGCTCGATCCTGTTGGAGACTACTCCAAGTATTTCAGAATGGTCTAGAACAAAGCTGATGTTTGAAAGCAGGAAATGATCTCCCCTTTTTAAACTTAAATCCGAAACTCTGAGTGGGGCACCAGTGGGTTCTAGACTCAATATTCAAACCCCCTGTAGAAGAATGGTGGAAGCTCATAACTCAAGATCTCGGGAATCATGGTCCCAAAGGCCAGAGAATTCATCGCCTTCCACCACATTAAAGTGGTTTTGAAAGGGGTGTTTTTAAGCTTTCCCTCTGGGAAAAACAGTTGTACCTACTCGAAAGCCCCTTTAAGTAAAGAATTCTCTTTCAAATAGTGAAAACGCGGAGGAAGCCTTTTATCCGCATTGTTTTTAGTCTAGAAATATAAGAGAGTAAAGAAGCAGACATAATTCGCTGTAAAATTTTTATTCACCATTTTACACATTAACTTGGATAAGCGGCGCTGGTCTAGCCTGGTAGGACAGGCCTACTTTCCTAAAACCAGCCCCCCAAGCTGGGAATCCCGGGTTCAAATCCCGGGCGCCGCATCCAATGTCATTAAAGATCTAAAATTGATCAAACAATTAGAACAGGAGACGCTGTCAATTGTTTTTACTCAATCAATTTTATTTGACCTTCCCCCCGAAGCCAAGAACTTAGAAAGGCTTCTTAAGTATGAAGAGTGAGATAAGAATTCTCTTTAAATAATTTTGAAAGCCCTATTGGAAAAAAGAAAAGAAAGATGAAAGCTGGGATTAAAGACTTAGTCTAGTTCTCCTCCGCCTGCTCCCTCAGAGGGCGGAGACGGGGGCTTCTCCTTCTCCTTAAGCTTGCCTGCAGCAATCACATCGTCTATTCTCAGAATCATGCTGGCGGCTTCGCTAGCGGATTTTATTACCTGCTCTTTTACCAGAAGAGGCTCTATGATCTTATTAGCCCAGCTGTCAGCAGTTTTCTTAGCGTACACGTCGATTCCATACCACCTGTTGCCACCCTCATGATTCTTCCTCAATTCGGCGACTATGTCTATCGGATCCATACCAGCGTTTTCTGCAAGCGCCGACGGTATTGACTCCAATGCGTCTGCAAACCTTAATACTGCAAGCTGCTCCTTGCCAGCTATCGTCTCAGCCTTCTTCCTAATTCTCATCGCCACCTCTATCTCCGGAGCCCCTGCCCCAGCAACGATGTACGGGTAGGTGACAACATCCTTTACAACGCAGAGAGCATCGTGCAGAGCCCTATCGGCCTCGTCAATCATTTTCTCCGTCCCGCCTCTTATGAGTATGGTTACAGACCTCGGATCCTTACACTGCTCTATGAATACCCATTTATCTTCTCCGACTTTCCTCTCCTCCACTAAGCCAGCGTAGCCAAGGTCTTCCTTGGATAGCTCGTTAACGCTGGTGACGATTCTTGCTCCGGTCGCCTTTGAAGCCTTTTCTATGTCGGATTCTTTAACCCTCCGGACTGCGAGTATTCCTGCTTTAGCAAGATAGTGCTGCGCAATATCGTCAATACCCTTCTGACAGAGCACTACGTTAGCACCGGCTTCAACAATCTTATCAACCATGCCCTTAAGAATCTTCTGCTCCTCGTCTAAGAAGGCCTTAATCTGCTCAGGGCTTTCAATGCTTATCTTAGCATCGAACTCAGTCTTCTCTATCTCGAGCGGACTGTTCAGAATAGCTATTTTGGCGTTAACCACTTTCTTAGGCATACCTGAATGGACAACTTCCTTGTCTAAAACAATGCCTTTAATCAGCTTGGTCTCCATGACTGAGCCACCCGCTTTCTTCTCGACTTTAACATCGTCGATTCTAACGCTGTACTTGCCGTTCTCCTCCCTAGCAACGTTCAAAATTGCCTCCACCGCTATGTTTGCAAGCTGCTCAGCATAGTCTCTAACAACCTTGCTCGTTAAAGCAGTCATGGCTATTAGTTTAAGAACCTCCCTGTCAGTAGGCTTAACCTCCTGGGCAATCTCCTTCAGGAAGGAAAGGGCCATGGTAGTAGCCTTCCTGTAACCGTCAACTATGATGGTCGGGTGGACATCCATGTCGAGAAGCTCCTCAGCCTTCTTCAGAAGCTCTCCAGCGAGTACAACAGCAGACGTAGTCCCGTCGCCAGCCTCCACGTCGGTGCTCTTCGCCACCTCAACCATCATTTTTGCAGCAGGGTGCTCAATCTCCATCTCTTTCAAAATGGTTGCACCATCGTTGGTTATCGTAACGTCGCCAAGAGAGTCTACAAGCATCTTATCCATGCCTCTTGGACCCAGCGAAGAACGGACTATTTCGGACAGTGCTATTGCAGCATTCAGATTGTTTCTTTGCGCTTCTCTGCCCCTCGTCCTCGTACTGCCCTCTTTGAGTATGAGAACAGGCGTTCCTCCCACTGTTGCGGGTATAGCAGCCATTCTAATATCACCTCGGAAACCTCTTTTGAAGATAGGGGTATAAAAACTTTAATCTACAACTTGATTAAGGAAAACTTTAAGACAGACCTAAAGTAAACTTAGGGAAAATGAGTCCTACACTAATCTGCCCCTGCGGCAGGAAGATAGAGAACGCTTCTGAATTCAAGCTTCTCTACCTCAAGAAGGAGCTTAACGAAATAGACATTTTATGTCCCAACGACAACTGTTACCTGAGAGAAGTAGGCTATATAAAGTTTGAAATAGTGGAGGGAAAGCCTAAGTTCAAGGAGGCAAGCTTCTACCCTCCGTTCGTGACTTGGAATGCTAGCCAACTGGGTAGGGAGAAAGCATTGGATGAGCTTAAGAAAGTTCTTAAAGACCTTGTGAACAGGATAGACTGGAGCCTTATTAAGGCGCCTGTTGAAAGCAAAACCTAGTCCACTACTCTATTAGATCCTCTACCCTCGGAATCTCCGCTGGAAGCCCCTTCCTCTTCCTTATTTCAGCAACCACAGTGTTAAAAAGCTGGCTCGGAACAGGCTCCCACCTGGCGAAGCTAGTATCCCAGAAAACCCTGCCTCCGGTAGCACTCCTCAAATCCTCAGACAGGGTGAAGCTCTCCGCTGCAGGAAGCTCTCCGACGATGAAAGTCATTAACCCTTTCTGCTCTATGCTCAGGATCTTGCCCCTAATACGACTCAGAACCCTCGTGACGTTTCCAACCTGATCCATGCTCGTCCTCGCATCTATTCTGAGAATGGGCTCCAAGATAACTGGGTCTGCGAGAAGAATAGAGGCGTGAGTAGCCCTCCTCACGGCCGGAATAATCTGAGCGGGACCGTGGTGAGCAGGGTCCTCGTGAATAGTAGCGTCTAGAAGCTTAACCTTAACACCTCTAACAGGCTCCCTCGCCAGAATACCCTCGTTCATGGCTTCGATGAAGCCCATCCTAATGCTGCCAGAAACCTGCTCCAGCCTCTGAACACCTTTAGTCGCGTCGACAAGTATGCTGAAGCTCTCGCTAATAGCTTGGACACCCCTAGCCTCGTCAGCAGGCCAGCCGCACTCCCTAAGCATTCTAGCAACCTCCCTTCTATCAGTGAACTCCGTTATCCTACCTGTTGCAATAAGCTCTATAACCTTCGGCTCAAGAGGCTCAACCTCTATCAACACTTTGTTATGCCCATTTGGAGACCTAACCAGCACAGGGCTGCCCTTCCTTCTAATGCTCTCCCTGTAAATAACTATCGGACGTGAAGTAGTTATCTGAATACCAGCCTCTTGAATAAAGGTGGTGGCAACCTCAAGATGGAGCTGGCCCATGCCTGAGAGAAGATACTCGCCAGTCTGTTCGTTAATAGTCACCTTGAGATTAGGATCCTCAATGCTAAGCCTATGCATCACGTTAACCAGCTCAGGGAGCTGAGCAGGATTCTTAGGCTCAATGGAAATCGTCATAACAGGCTCGGAAACATACCTGATGCTCTCAAAGGGTACAAGGTCCTGCATTGTCGAAATAGTCTCCCCCGCCCTCGCAGCATCCAAGCCCAGTAGAGCAGGAATATTACCCGCGGACATAGCTCCCACGACCTCCCTGTGCGGACCCATGTAGAGGCAAACCTGCTGAACCCTACCCTTAGACCTAGAGTTGATAAGATAAACCTCCTGACCCTCGTAAACCGTCCCTGAAAATAGTCTTCCAGTAGCCACGACACCAGCCTGAGGATCAACCCTAATATGAGAAGCAGCCATCACGACCGGGCCACTGGGATCACACTTCAACATCGCCTTCCCCACATCACTATCTAAATCACCCCTCCAGATCTTCGGAATCCTATAGGCCTGAGCAACCGAAGGAGGAGGAAGGAATTTGATAACCATGTCGAGAACAGCATCGTGCAGAGGAAGAGACTTAGTAAGCTCAGACTGTCTGCCCTTTTCGTATGTGGAAACAATATCGCTGAACTTCAAACCAGCCTTCTGCATTCTAGGGATAGTAAAGCCCCATCTGTCCTTAGCACTCCCGAAGGCAACCATACCCTTCAAAGGATCAACACGCCACTGAGACCTAAACTCCTCAGGACCATAAAGCTCAATAAGCCTATTAAAATCAGCAATAATCTTCAGAAGAGTCTTCTCAACCTCCTGCGGAGTAAGCTTAAGCTCACGAATCAAACGGTCAACCTTATTGATGAAGAGAACAGGACGAACATACTCCTCCAAAGCCTGACGAGTAACAGTCTCGGTCTGAACCAAAACACCCTCAACACTATCAACCACAATAACAGCACCATCAATAGCACGCAGACTACGAGTCACATTCCCCGTGAAATCTATGTGACCAGGAGTGTCAATCAGGTTGACGATATAGGATTTTCCATCTATCTCATGATATAATGATACATTTGCAGCCTTGTATGTGAACTGTCTCTCCTGCTCAATCTTAAGGTAGTCTAACGCGAGTGCTTCGCCCGCAACCGTCGGCGATAATAATCCTGAAGCTGCAAGCAGAGAATCTGATAATGTGGTTTTCCCATGATCGACGTGGGCGCAGATAGAAATATTTCTAATATTCTCTAGGTTTTTCGAAAGCCTCAATACCTCTTCCGTCGTCTTGTATCTTGGCAATTCTAGTCACACCTTGCCTGCTGTCAAGCCTCTAGGAAAAAGGGTTATTAAGCCTTTCCTCTGCATATAGTTGTCTCCCGGCCTAGCCATGTCGCCCGCTCTAGTCCTGGCTATGCTCCGGAGACGCAGCTTGAGTAATATTGTCCTTCTAAATACTCTTCTGGTCCCAGCTCACTTTTCTCTTTGAACTCCCCGCCCCGAATTTCCGAATGGCTGCCGCCAAAACAATGTGATCCTTATTCAGCTGGTCCCAGTTCAGCATCAGCCCCTTCTTTGTATCGATAAGGTATTTCTCCCTGTACTCAGGGTTCTTGTGGAGGAATCTTTTAAGCCATTATGTCAGCGCGATCTTGACCCTCTTCAACGATTATCTGTATGATTGTCTTGACGTTTCCGGCTTTTTTCCGTTGAACAGGATAACCGGGAACACTGGTTACAAGCACTACTTGATCATCACTGACGATCAATGTGCTTGCGTAGCGGTTCTTGCGGATGAGAAGGCTAAAAGTTAATGGACGGAAGAAGAGGGATCTTCTTTGGTGGGAAGAGTGTTGAGACCTTTTCGAATACTATTACTTACCGGTAAATAACAGTAATCTTATAAAGACCACCTTTTCATATTTTTCCTACGGAAAAGACGGAGAAGGAAACTCTTGAGTTCAAGAGTTCTTCCTAACCCCTATACTTCTTAGAGTCCCCCAAAGCGCTTAGAATCATGTTCACAGTCTTCACCTTGAACGGTAATGCATAAAGTTTATAAATTATAATTCATTATTTATTAATTATGAGTACTATTCCGGTAAGTAGGGAAACTAAGAAACTGTTGGAGAGCATTAAGGGGGATAAGGCGTGGGATGAGTTCTTGAATGAGCTTGTGAATATGGCTCTAACTGAGAAGAGGTTTAAGCATAGGAAAAGAATGCAGAAGCTATTGGAAATGGGGTATGAGGAGACTAGGGTTAGGAAATGGGCGAGAGAATACTAGTGGATACTGATTGCCTGATCGACTACTATAAGGGGGAGTTGGAGCTAGACCCCGAGGATTCCCACCATATTTCTGAAATAACTGTTTACGAGTTCATTAGGGGGACGAAAAATGTTAAGGAGGCGAAGAGAATTCTTGAGGAATCATTTTTCATCGTTTGGCTCGACAACGAGATCCTGGAGAAAGCCTCAGAAATATGGAGGAGCCTCAGGGCTTCAGGCAAGCTTATTGAAGACCGTGACCTGGTAATAGGGGCTACGGCAGTTGTGAAAGGGCTTAAGCTATTAACAAGGAACACTAAACATTACGACGTACTGCAAGCATATGAATTGAAATTTTATCGCTAACTTCAATTCTCCATCGTGGAGAAATAACAATTGCAGCTGACAAGGAGGATACTGGCATCCTGTTAAAACCTCGGGGACTCTAGCCTACTAAAATGCTCTAAATGCCATTTTTACAAGCTTTTACTAAGCCTCCTCGCCTTCATGGGTTAGGTGGCGATGATCCTGAAAAGGAAAGCCTTTCACTAGCAGTTTAAGTAATTGTTAAGAACTAAATCCTAGGATTGTGTTAACTACGCTATAAAAAGCTTCAATAGTGTTCTAATTTATGGACAGGCTGTCCTAAACTCTAGGATAATTAGAAGAATACTACTTCTTAAATCGGTGAAAAAGTAATGAGTAGAATGTTTACAGCCTTCATGCCTTTAACTTTGATTGCATCGATTCTTTTAGCCACTCTCGTCGTTAACTTAAGTGGTAACAATAGCGGACTAAGAAGCTTTACGTCTTATGGAGAGCTAGAGAATTTTGTCAAAAGCAGGGTTATTGGAAAATATTTGAAGGAATTTTTCGGAGATTTGAATTACTGGGTTGAAAGCCCGTATTTATCGCCAAGGCTTTCTCTTGGGGCTGATGCTATTGGTACGCTCGAAGCCGAATACTCGACTACTAATATCCAAGTCTCTGGTGTTGACGAAGCCGATATTGTTAAGACAGATGGCAGATATATCTACATGTTTTCTGGGAGAAACATATTCATAATTGAAGCCTATCCTCCGGAGAAGATGAATAAGGTCTCTGAGATCAAGATTAAAGGAAATCCCATTGGTCTATTTGTTAACAATGACAGGCTTGCTGTGTTAAAATATGATTCTATCGCTTTCAAAGAAGAGGATTATCCTTGCTATCGATGGGTAACGGTTTTAGAGATTTACGATATTTCAAATATAAACAATCCCGTTCTGAAGAAGCGTGTTTCCACCGATGGTTCTTACTTGAGTTCTAGGATGATTGGGAGGTATGTTTACATCGTTGCAACCAGTCCCGTTATCAGGATTTTTGACGATGATTGGAAAGTTCTCACTCCTCAAGTAATGGTTGGAGATAACGTTGTCAACATTCCTCCAAACAAAATATTCTATTCCGATACTATTGAGGTTCCTGAAAGCTACACCACTATAATTGCAGTAGACCTGTATTCTGAGGAAGGCTTAGAGTATAAGTCTGTTTTAACAGGCTACGCGTCCTGCATGTACGTCTCTTTGGACAATATTTACGTCACCATGCCGAAGCAGTTCTGGGTATGGGAAATTGAAGGATCGACTGAGATACATAGGATTAGGATTAATGGTCTCGATATAAAGTGTGAGGCGAGCGGCGAGGTTCCAGGCAGGGTTTTAAACCAGTTTTCGATGGATGAGTATGAAGGCTATTTCAGAATAGCAACTACTACGGGGCATGTGGCGAGGATCCTGAGCGAGGCTACAAGTGCCAACCATGTTTACATCCTTGATTCCGAGACGCTCAGGGTAGTTGGCAGGCTTGAAGACCTGGCCCCCGGAGAACAGATATACTCGGCCAGGTTCATGGGCTCAAGGTGCTATCTCGTCACCTTCAAAAAGGTTGATCCGCTTTTCACAATAGACGTGAGTAATCCTGCCGAGCCAAGAGTTCTCGGCAAGCTTAAGATACCTGGGTACTCCAACTACCTCCACCCCTACGACAGCGATTACCTCATAGGCATAGGTAAGGAGACTGTTGAAGCAGAGGAGGGGGATTTCGCATGGTACCAGGGTTTGAAAATATCGCTGTTCGATGTTTCAAACGTGACTAGCCCGAGAGAGGTTGGCAAGATAATCATAGGCGACAGGGGAACGGATTCGCCAGTCTTAAGTGACCATCACGCCTTACTTTTTGACAAGAAAAGAAACCTTCTTGTAATACCCATATTGGAGGCTAAGATTTTTAGAGAGAAATATTCTGGAGACATCCCGCCTTATACCTATGGCGAGTATGTTTTCCAAGGAGCGTATATTTTCAACATTTCTCCTACGGAAGGCATAAGCCTGAGAGGCAGGATAACACACTTTGAAAACATCGAAGACCTGGATAAGAGCGGTTACTATTTCAACTCAAAGTATCAAGTGATTAGAGGCCTCTACATCGGCGATGTTTTATACACTCTCTCCAGCAGGATGGTTAAGGCAAACAGCCTTACAGACCTCTCTGAAATCTCTAGCGTTAGACTAGACTAATCATTTTTTAATTTTCTTTCTCAAGCTTCTAAAAGCCTTTCTAAAAACTGATTATCTCGTTCTCAAGTTTCTCTGCAAACTCTCTGTCCACCGAGGCCCTGAGACGCTTTACAGTATTGTCATACGGGTCTATAGTTTCTTCCTCCAGCGTCTCAGCATATCTTGCCTCCGGATCTATTTCATCAAGCATCTGGATTAGGATCTTCCTCTCCTCCTCCGGCATTATTCTCTTATCGGTCATGGCAGCTGCCCTAACGTGAATACCTTCGTCGAGAAGATGTTTCAAGGCTTTGAATGGAAGCTTGTAGAACTCTCCCTGAGCACCCGTCCTGATTGTGAAACCCTCTGGTGTAGCGGCTTTAAACGATACCCTGACATAAAGCCTATCCTTAAACTCTGCCAATCTTTTAACATGGTTAATATTCGAACCCAAGATTATCCCATTCGTTTCCAAGATAAACAGGGGGCAGTTTGAAGATTTAACATACTCCAGAACCTTAAGCAAATGCTCCATGCCTATCGTGGGCTCACATCCAGAGATTCGGAGCTTACTAATCTTGGGCAATATTCTTCTCCAATACCCAGAATACGTTACTCCTTCTTCAGTTGCCTTGAAAAGCAGTCTAGACGCTTCCTTTGGAGAATAGAATTCTCCGAATTTCTCCGGAAAATCCCTCGACCAGTTTGACCAGCAATATACGCATCGGAGACAGCACCCCACGGCATAGCCGGTAGCAACGCCTCTGTAAACGGGAACAGAGTAGAAACCAGTATATTTTCTCTCCAACCCCTCTGGCCCGCATCTTGTTACTAACCGTTCGGTTTCTTCAGCTAGCTTAACAGGGTCAAATGGCTTAAAACCAGGAGATAGGAACCTCTGATACTCCTCCACTTTACACCTGATCATTATACGCTGGAGTCTAATAAGTGGATATGTGGAAACCATAGAAGTGGACCGGGAGGGACTCGAACCCTCGACCTTCCGGGTGCAAACCGGACATTCTACCACTGAACTACCGGCCCGAGCTTTATTTTTCCTCCAGAATATATAAATGCTTCCTAAAGAAAGGGGAGAGAAAGTTTTAAAACAGGACCTTAATACTCTTGGCTC
Source organism: Candidatus Brockarchaeota archaeon (assembly GCA_017601345.1). GTDB lineage: Archaea > Thermoproteota > EX4484-205 > EX4484-205 > JAAOZP01 > JAAOZP01. Next base: position 53,786 of record JAFNIT010000001.1, read on the forward strand.
ATCTTGGCCGCTGTAGCGTAACCAGGCAGCGCGGTGGCCTGTGGAGCCACTTGTCCGAGTTCAAATCTCGGCGGCGGCCCTTTAAGCAACTAGCTTTTTTAGCTAGGAGAATCTTAGGATATTCTAAGGAAAACGTTTTAAAACTCCTAAGGGAAAGAATTAGGTGAGCCTCGGTAACTCAGCCTGGTAGAGTGGCAGCCTCGTAAGCTGCAGGTCGAGGGTTCAAATCCCTCCCGAGGCTCCTAAGATTTTTCAAAGAATCGTCAAAGAACGTATTTTTTAAAAAAAAGATTAGGATAGCTGACAGCTAAGTCTTTCTTTTAAGCATGTAATAGGCTACTATTATGGCTACGATTATTGCTATAATTATCCCCGCTGCGATCTCTGCCCAAGACAGTGTGGGAGCAGCCTTCTCTGCAGTTGGAGCCAGGTTTACTGTTATCATGTTAGTGACATGGCTCAGCCAGTCTTCCCACCATCCGCCACTAGGAGGCTCGAGAGAATCATTTGGCATTACGTCGGCGAAGTCGCTGCCTCTATCATTTTCTGGACCGCAGGTACCCCAGGCCGCTTCCCCTGGGCATCCCGGATGCTGAGGGTCGAAGGCATGCGCCCAAGTGCCCCAGCTACCCTTCGGCTCACCCGGTTTAATCGAGGCCACTAAGACCCTTGCTGTCCCAAGCTCTCCAAACCTCTCCTTAAGCAAAGCTTTACTAACTCTCATTTCGAAAGAACTTCTGGCTAAGTCAACGCCGAAGTCCTCGATAGGAACTGTGCTCCAGTCAGGAAACTGCATGAAGGGCTTACCATAGTCCTCCCCATACAGACCCGCATCAAACTGTATGTTAAACTCCCATTCATATCCATTTCTTTGAAAATCAACGTCTGAGGCAGCTGCACTATCTCTCTGGCCACCCGGTATTAAATCAAAGTAGAGATGGTAAGCACTTACGTTCGGGTAGGTAACTTGCTCATTATCTTCAGTAATCTTTGTGCTTACTATGCTCCAGCCCTCGTATAGCTCTGCAACATCGATTCTTATATACATCCATTCTTCATCACACCAGATATAGAGAGCCTTTAGATCTCTGCACTTATCGTTAATAGCAACCTTATCCGGAGGCTCAGCAGTCGAACCTACTCCGAGCACGGAAGGGTCTTTAGACCATGCTTCAGTATCGCCAACCGGATCAGTATATACTGGTTGAATTCCTAAAGCATCCCAATCGCTAACGTCGCCGTCAATGGTGATTGTTTGTTGTGCTCTTAAAAAGCAGAGCTGTACTGACAAGAGAAGCAGTGTAGCAACAGTAGCGTACAAGAAGAGTCTTCTCATAGAGATCCACCGATTTTCATCTATACAAGGCTCATTATAAGTCTTAACCCTTATAAAAAGCCCCAGGTGGGCTTCGAACCCACGACCTCCTCCATCAGCGCTTTTCAGCATTACCAAGGAGGCGCTCTAACCAGGCTGAGCTACTGGGGCTGTAAAGTTTCAGCATGCTTATGATTTAAAGTTTTTCTAGACCTGATTTTCGAGTATGTTTCGTCTCTTTCTGCATAATTTGTTTGATGCTAATAAAATCATGCTTTTTTCTTTAATGATGATGCCTCTGTTTTTGTGAATAAACTAGTAAAAAAGATTGTATTGAAACCCATATAAAAAAGCTATATAAGTCGGCAGATGCGTGAGGAAATGATGCAAAAAGCACTTATCGAGGATGTAAAGGAGGAGTTCTCGGAAGATAAACTTGTATCCGAGATCCTGGAGATAAGGAATATGATAAATGTGGTGGAGAAGAACATTCTTAAATCAAATTCCAGTGAGAACCTTGAGAGACTCGAATACCTCTTAAGGGTGCTAAGGCTTGAGATGGTTAAGAGAACCATACTATTGGCTAATAAGCACGGCCTAAGCATTGGGATTCCCATAGCTCCTGTATCGCATAACGGTGGGACGATTCTTCGAGAACCCTTTTACGAAGACTTCTCAAGGCTTGAAAAAGAGTTGGATAGAGCTTATCGCACTGCCATAGATATGTTAAACAATTTGAGCAGGCTGGTTTAAGGGATGAATAGCCTCCTTGCCAGCCTTAGAAAATCAGCATCGAGAAAGGCGTTGACTCATATTAAGCCAGGAATGATTGTCGGCCTCGGCTCAGGGAGCACTATTGCAGACTCATTCCTACCCTTATTTGTGGAAGAAGCCTCCGATGTGATGCATAATGTTTTCTTCATCCCTTCTTCACGCCAGATAGAATTCAAAGCTCTAGAGATGGGGCTTAAGATTCTTAGCTTTAACCAAATCGACCATGTCAACGTCACGATAGATAGTGCAGATTTCATAGAGAGGAAGACACTGATCGCAATAAAGGGTGGGGGAGGAGCCTTCCTCATGGAGAAAGTACTGAGCTCAGTGTCTGATGAGCTTATTCTCATAGCTGACGAGAATAAGCTTGTTGAAAAGATTCAACCTGGGGTCCTAATTCCTGTGGAAGTGCCTTCTGACTTTGTCATTCTTATTAAGAAGCGGTTAGAGAAAGCTCTTGGTGTAAACGTTAGAATCAGGACTGGGAGCGGAAAAGTCGGCCCAGTAATAACAGACTTGGGGAACGCTATTATAGATGTACCCCTCCCGGAGGATTATAGCTTGGAGCAGTTAGACGGTTTACTTAAAAGCATACCAGGGGTACTGGAGAACGGTATTTTTAAAGACCTAGTGAGTAGGGCTTATGTGGGCACGGGCGGTGGAGTATTGGAGTTGGAAAGGGGGAGAACAGCACTATATGAATATTGAAAACGTGGAAAGGGTGAGGTTCCTGCTAAGAGAGTCGTTGACAGATATAGAGTTAGTATCCTACAATTTAGACAGGATCGTTAGGAATCTAAGACAGAAAGACAGCGAGTATTTGCAAAAGGTTAGTTTCTTCCTTGAAAAGAAGGATCATGAAAGAGCTAGAGTGTACGCGCATGAGATAGCTATGCTCAGAAAGGTTGCGAAAATAATCTACCATTCGAGCCTCTTAGTGTTGACTATTAAGCTTAGGCTCGAGACGCTCATCGAATCTGAGGAATTATACGGAATGGTACCCTCGCTCATCAGGCTTTTGTCCGCGGTTAAAGAGGCGGGGCCATTGCCAAATCTAGAGAAGGAATTTATGGGTGTTAGGGCTAAGCTCGAGGAGGCTGCCGCGATAATAACGAGCTCGACCGAGATAAAGCTTGATACTATGGGTGACGAGGTCGAGAAAGTGATTAAGGATGCTGAAAAACTGGCTTTGATGAAGATTGAAAGCACTTTCCCCAAGGTTCCTCAAGCAATCGTCGCGAAGGAGGAGGCGAAGCAAAGGGTTTTCGAGTATCTTAAAGCGAATTCAAACGCATTCAGCATCGAAAAATGTGCAGAAGACCTTTCAATGAACAGGGAAGAGGTTGAAAAACTATTAGACGAGCTTGTTAAGGAGAGGAGGGTTATAATAAAGCGTGAGGAGGAACCTGTTTAGATAGAGCCCTTCTCCTTCCTCCACTCTTCCATCTTAACCAGGCTTTCTTTGCTTATGCTACTTCCTCTGCTCCTTATTGCTTTAACAAGATCTTCCATTGTTACGGGTCTCGGGTTCCCCTTCATCAGATCACCCTGTTCAAAGAATTCTTCAATAGTCATTTTAAAAGCGTCTTTACATATGTTCTCAATATCGTGAGCAGAATATCCTTCAGTCAAGCGAGCGAGCTCATCGTAGTATATTGGGGGTTTAAGGCTGAGCTTGGAGGTAAAGTACATGAACAATCTTTTCCTCGCCCTCAGATCTGGAGGAGGAACATATATCCTTTCCTCAAACCTTCTAAGGAAAGCATCTGGAAGAAGCCAGGGATTATTCGTAGCAGCTATAACGTATACGTGTTCAGTTCTACCCTTGCTTAATAGACCATCCATTTCCTGCTGTAGCTGCAGCCTAGCCCTTGCCTCACCACCGGTTTCATAGATATGCGTTCCAACGATGCTCTCAACCTCGTCGATAAACATTATCGCAGGCTCGCTGGAGCTAGCATTCTTCCTAGCGTGTTCAAAGAGCCGAGCTATGTTCTTTTCAGACTCGCCAAGCCATTTGGAAAGGATCGACGATGCTTTAACCAAGTAGAAAGTAGCCTTAATACTATTAGCTAAGGCAGCTGCGAGAAGAGTTTTTCCACACCCCGGCGGACCGTAGAAAAGAATACCCGTAGACCATGGCAGCTTGTACACGTCGGGCCTGATCGTCGGGAATATCACGTTCACGTACAGCTTTTTCTTGGCCTCATCTAAGTTGATAATATCATCCCATTTAACAGAGGGTTTTTCTATGAGTACAACGTCCTGGAGCCACTTGTCCTCCTCTTTCTTCTCGGCTTTATCAATATAAACAACCTCCTCCTTCTTCTTAGTCAAACTGTCAAGCTTCTCAACCCTCTTCTGGTATTCTCTTATCCTATCAAGATACACTCTCTTCATGCTGTCGTTATCCGATAACGTGTACAGCTGCATGAGTATTTCAATAGTCTCTCTGTAAAGTCTTACGGCAGACTTGTATTCTCCTTGACTATCTAGGCTAACGGCTTCATGAGCTTTTCTTATTGCAGTTCTTTCAAGCTCAGTCCTCCAGCTTGGACTGGACACTTCTATTCTGACTCAGTAGAATACGTTTCCTAATTAAGTTTTATCGTTTTCAAAAGCTTTATGAACCAAGCTCGCTGGAACATATCCATGTTTTCCCGCCGTAAATAATGAATAAAAATATTTAAGCCACGTTAAGAAGGGTAAACGATTAAGGATGTCACCGTTACCGTGGAAAAAACCCCGGCCTCCTCCTCACCCAACGAATACTCCTGCTTTTCAAGACACTCTAAGAGAGGCTCTCATGATGCTTAAAGTTCAGGAGCAGAATCTAGACCGTATTTACAGCAGGATTAAGATGAGGGATGAGCAGCTTTTCAAAGAAGTGGAGAAAGCGCTCGTGGAACGGGATAATCCTCGCGCACTAGTATATGCGAATGAAGTTGCTCAAGTAAGGAAGATGGGCAAGATAATCCTTAGCAATAAGCTTGCCCTCGAAAGAATAATACTAAGATTAGAAGACACTCTGGATTTCAAAGATACCCTTAAAGTATTGGGTCCTGTTGTAAATGTTGTTAACAGAGTTGGGAGCGAGATAAGGAATGTTGCACCGCAAGTTGCGGAGAGTCTGAAGCAAATAGAGGATATGATGAACCGTGTACTGATACAGGCTGGCGAGGTATCTGGTTATGAACCGTATGTTTCAACAGATAGAGAAGCAGACCAGATTCTAAGAGAAGCATCTGTATTAGCATCTCAGAAGATGAAGTCTAGTTTCCCAGATATACCTGAACCCCTTAAGCAACAACTGGAAGAAACTGGCTCGGGGTAGGGGCTTAATCGAACTGTGATCTGAGTTTAGTAGCAAGTTTCATAATTTTGGCGTAAGCAGTCAACTCTTCCAAGAGACCGTTAAAGTCTCCATATTTCTCTTCAATAAGCCTTACGAATGCACTGCCTACTATAGCCCCGTCAGCTCCACAAGATATTACAGATCCTACATGCTCCGGCTTAGATATGCCGAATCCGACTGCCAGAGGAACCCTATTAATTGTATAAGGGCGTATTTTTCTTATAGTTTGCATAGTGAGCTGGGCGACGTGTTCCCTCATACCTGTCACGCCGAAAACGGAAACAAGATAGAGGAAGCCCGAGGCCATTTTAAGTATCTTCTCAAGTCTGTTTAAGGGTGTTGAAGGAGCTGCGAGGAAAATCGTGTCAACACCGTTCTTCTCAGCATGGTTCTTATATTCTTCAGCCTCTTCAACAGGCAGGTCAGCTACGATCACGCCGTCTACATTGCTCCTACTAGCACTCTCCAAAAATCTTCCGACACCTCTTCTGAAAATTATGTTGTAATAAGTTAGAATGACGATGGGTATATTAACAGTCTTCTTCACCTCTCTGACTATTTCGAAAACGGTGTTAGGAGTTGTACCAGCATTGAGAGCCCGGACATCAGAAGCCTGTATTACAGGACCGTCCGCTATCGGATCGGAAAAGGGGATTCCGATCTCAATAATATCTGCACCGCCCTCTACAAGCGCTTTAACTATTCGAGGAGTATGCTTCGGAGAAGGATCCCCTCCGGTTACATAGGCTATTAACGCTCCCTCGTTACGCTTCCTCAACTCTCGGAATGCGTTAGCAATACTCATATTTTAACACCCAGCCTGTTTGCAACAACCTCTACATCCTTATCTCCCCTGCCGGATAGGTTTACTACAAGTATCTCGTCTTTACTCATTTTTTCAGCCAATTTCTTAGCGTAAGCTAAGGCGTGGCATGGTTCCAACGCGGGTATTATGCCTTCAAGCCTAGAGAGTTCGAGAAAAGCCTCTAGAGCCTCCTCATCAGTGACCGCATCATATTTAACTCTCCCAATGCTCTTGAGGAAACTATGTTCTGGTCCGACTCCAGGGTAGTCTAGACCAGCTGAAATACTATGTGTAGTCAATATCTGTCCGTTCTCGTCTTGGAGAACATATGAAAGCATTCCGTGGAAAACTCCTTCGGAGCCAGCGCAGAGGCTCGCTGCATGCCTTCCGCTTTCGAGGCCTTCTCCAGCAGCCTCAACTCCGTAGAGCTCTACGTCTTCATCCTCAATGAATGGGTAGAATATTCCGATCGCATTGCTTCCTCCTCCAACACAAGCAACTATTGCATCTGGAAGCCTTCCTTCCTGGACGAGTATCTGTTCCCTCGTCTCAAAACCGATAACGCTCTGGAAGTCCCTAACTATCATAGGATAAGGATGTGGCCCAACGACGGAGCCTATTAAATAATATGTTGTCTGAACGTTAGTAACCCAATCTCTCAGAGCCTCGTTTATCGCATCTTTAAGCGTCCTCGAGCCTGATTCAACAGGATGTACTTCCGCACCTAGAAGCCTCATTCTGAAAACGTTTAAGCGTTGCCTCTTCATATCTTCAGCACCCATATATATCTCAGCCTTCAAGCCCAGTGCTGCGCAGGCCATTGCTGTTGCCACACCATGTTGACCAGCACCGGTTTCGGCAATTACCCTTGTCTTACCCATACTCTTGGCTAAAAGCGCCTGCCCTATCGTATTGTTTATCTTATGAGCACCACCATGCGCCAAGTCCTCTCTCTTCAAATATATCTTAGGACCGCCAAATTTCTCAGTAAGGTTTGCTGCATAGTATAGTGGGGTGGGTCTTCCTGCAAATTTCTCAAGATAATACTTCAGCTTCTTCTTAAACTCTGGATCCTCCTTGAACTTTAAATATGCTTCTTCAAGCTCTTCTAATGCAGGCATTAGCGTTTCCGAAACAAATCTTCCTCCGTAACGTCCGTATTTTCCACCCCTAGGATACTCGTAAACTATTCTGCTCATGCCTCTGACTCCTTTGCTCTCTTGATAAACATTGATACTTTCCGAGGGTCCTTAATACCTGGTCTTGCTTCAACACCGGTTGAAACGTCGACAGCATACGGTTTAACTATCCTCACCGCAGCTGCAACATTCTCAGGAGTCAAGCCTCCAGCTAATATTAATGGTTTGGGTTGAAGCCTTTCTCTTATAATTCTGCTTAGCTCCCAGTCATGGGTTTTACCGGAGCCTCCTGACCCATTATCCATCAAACTGTCTAAAAGTACAATATCGAATATTTTAGAGTATTCCACTGCCAAGTCTAAAGCATTTGGAAGTCTGGCATTTACCGCTCCTATGATCCCTTTTCCACGAAATTCCTCAGTTAAACGGATTAGTAGACTAGGCTCCCCATGCAACTGTATATAGTCCGCAGCGAGTTGTATAACGCTGTTTAAGTCTTCTAGGCTCTTTGGGATTGTGACAACTACGCTTTTAACATCGGTTGGAACGGCAGATATTAAGCGGGCGGCAGCATCGTGCTTCAGGTTCCTTGGAGAAGAAGGAACGTTCACGACAAATCCCACGAAATCTGCTCCAGCATTTACTACGAATTCAAGGTCTTCAACTCTGGTTATTCCGCATATTTTTACTCTTACCATCTTCAATCAGCCTCAACAAAACTCTTGATTTTTTCCTCAACATTTTCTGAAAGCATAATCGAGGTCCCGATTAGAAATGCGTCTACACCGTATTCTCTTAAAAGCTTTATTTGCTCAGGGGACTCTATGCCGCTTTCGCTTACAATTATTTTTCCGAATTTACCGTATCTGCTGAGTATTGCTACAGTAGTATTGATATCGACTTTCAGATTAGAAAGGTCTCTATTGTTTATCCCAATCATATCTGCTTCTGAATCTACAGCTTTGAGAAATTCATCTTCAGTATGAACCTCCAGTAGAACCTCCATGCCGTAAGAATGAGCAAGGCAAATCATATCCTCTAAATCGGCTTGAGAAAACTTTCTATCGAACAGTGTTTGAATGAGAAGTATTGCATCGGCTCCGATTTGCGAAGCTGCTCTAATTTGAGTATCACTTACAAAAAAATCCTTCATTAAAAGAGGGAGGTCTACAACCCTCCTAATCTCCTTGAAGACACTTAGTGAGCCATGGAAGTATTTAGGTTCTGTCAAAACCGAGATGCCGACTGCTCCAGCCCTTTCTGCAGAAAGGGCTATTTGAACAGCTTCGTCCCTTTTTCTCAAAAACCCTTTTGACGGGGATGCTGGTTTAAACTCGGCTATAACCGGATTCTTATCACAGGATAATATTGCTTTTCTTAAGCTAACTTTTTCATGTTCAACTGGATCTACATTGTAATAGCCGGATTCTATGGTTTCTATAACATTCTTTGTAATTTTCTCAAGAAAATCAACCATTCTTTTCAAGCTCCTCCAAGACCGACAGGTTTCCTCCACTATACTTTATTAGGTCCTTAAGCTTATTGTAGGCTGCGCCGCTTTCTAACGATTCCCTCGCTATTTCTAATGCTTTAGAAAGATTCTTAGCCTTCCCGCCTAAGAATATTGCAGCTGCAGCATTAATCAAAGCCATGTTTCTTTTAGAAACAAGCCTATCGTCATCTTCCGCACGGTTTCTTAATATGTCTAAAGCAGCCTTTACACTTTCATCTTTAGAAGAGACTTGAACGTAACTTTTATCTGCTCTTTTTAGACCGAAATCCTCGGGTTCGATGCATTTTGAAACAATCCTTCCATCAGATATGAGGAAAACATTAGTCCTACCGGTTATGGAGATCTCATCTAATCCATCTGAGCCATATACTACCATCGCTTTCTCTACGCCGAGGTTCTTGAGGACGTTTGCAACGAGCTTGAGGAGATGCTTCTCGCAGACTCCCAGAAGCTGAGCTTTGGCACCAGCGGGATTAGTCAGAGGACCTAGAATGTTGAAGACTGTTCTTATTCCTATCTCTCTCCTTGGCCCTACTGCATGCTTCATAGCTGGATGGAAAACTGGGGCAAACATGAATCCTATTCCAATGCTTTCTATAGACTTCTCCACAGCCTCAGGGCTCATGTTAAGGTTAAATCCTAATGCTTCAAGAAGGTCTGCACTACCGCACTTACTCGTTACGGAACGGTTTCCATGTTTCGCTACGTAAACACCTGCTCCGGCGGCGATTAGAGCAGCTATAGTGCTTACATTAAAAGTCTTAACAGGATCTCCTCCTGTCCCGCAAGTATCAATAAGCCTACTTTTAATACTTGGGTTAATGCGGATGCAGAATCTCCTCATAACCGATGCGAATGCGGTTATCTCTTCAACGGTCTCTCCCTTCATCCTTAATGCAGTGATGAATGAAGCTATCTGGGCATCACTTGCCTTACCAGACATTATTTCAGTCATCGCTTCCTCGGCTTCTTCTGGGAGAAGGTCTTCTCCTCTAACCAGCTTCGCTATACATTCCCTTATCAAAGCTTAACCCCTCCGTCAAGAAAGTTCTTCAATATCCTCTTCCCCTCCCTGGTAAGTATAGACTCCGGATGGAACTGTATTCCTTCAACAGGGTACTCAACATGTCTCAAACCCATTACCTCACAGTCTTCCAGAGAATATGCAGTTATTTTCAATAAGGGAGGTATGTCAAAGGCACTTACTACTAGAGAATGATAACGTGTTGCCTCGAATGGATTTGGTACCCCTCTGAATATCCCTCTACCATCATGCTTAATCATACTCGTCTTCCCGTGCATAAGCCTGCTCGCATGAGAGATTCTTGCACCAAAAGTGTACGCAATACCCTGATGTCCTAAGCACACTCCGAGGATTGGAATCTTAGGACCTAGCTTACGTATTATTGAAATACAATTGCCGAAGTACCTTCTGTCCTCTGGGGTGCCTGGGCCGGGCGATATTATTATCCTATCTGGCTTAATTTTGTTCGCCCTCTTAACGTCGATAGCATCATTTCTAAAAACCATTACAGACGCGCCTAGCTCTCCCACGTACTGGGCAATATTGTACACGAAGGAATCGTAATTGTCTATTAAGAGGACTCTCATTACCCACCACCTGCCACTTTCAGAGCTTTCAGTAAGGCTCTTGCCTTATGCTCTGTTTCAAACCATTCCCTCTCGGGAATGGAATCCGCAACGATTCCTGCTCCAACCTGAATATGTCCCCTGTTTTTGTTTACTACGAGGGTTCTAATCGTTATTGCAAAGTCAGCATTACCATTGTAAGAGAAGTATCCTACTGCACCAGCATAGGGTCCTCTCTTAGTCGGCTCAAGCTCCTCGATTATCTCCATCGCCCTGACTTTAGGGGCTCCGGAAACCGTTCCAGCGGGCAGCATGGTTCTCAGAACATCGAAGCAATCCTTGTCTGATGCAAGTACTCCAACAACCCTCGAGACGATGTGTTGGACATGGCTATACCTATGTATTACCATAAAATCGGGCACTTTTACCGAACCGTATTCTGCAACCCTACCTAGATCGTTCCTGGCTAGGTCTACAAGCATTACGTGTTCTGCTTTTTCCTTGGGGTCTGCTAAGAGTTCTTTCGCCAGCTTATCGTCTTTTCTCGGATTCCCAGTCTTCTGACGTGTACCCGCTATCGGATATGTTTCAATAATCCTATCCTCAACTCTAACAAGCATTTCTGGGCTTGATCCTATTATCCAAGTATTACCGTGTTTTAAGAAATACATGTAGGGAGAAGGATTGATTCTACGCAGAGCTCTGTAGAAGCGTATAAGGTCTCCACTGATGTTAAAACTATATCTTTTTGATAATACTACTTGAAAAATATCTCCGTTGAAAATGTACTTCTTAGCCTTAGTTACTATTTCCTCATATTCTTCTTTGCAAATATTCGGCTTCGGCTTGTTAAACTTTAGGCTCCCAAAGCTTCTACTAGACTTTAGTTTTCTTTTTAAAATATCCAGCCTATTCTCAATGGTATAGAAGTAGTATGCCTTTCTCCTAACGTGATCAAACACCATCCCATCATCATAAATGCCCATCTCCAAATCTGGAAGCTTCAAATCGTCTACAGCTATAGATGGAAGTCGCTCCCAGTATCTTACAGCATCATAGGAAAAATAGCCAACAGCACCCCCGGTAAACCTGGGATATCTCCGCGGGAGCACTTTAACACTCATTTCTTTCCTTATGATTTCGAGCGGGTCACTGGTTTTAGTAACATCCTTCTTCTCACCCGTTATCTCTGCCTTACCATTCTTAACTTTGATTACCATATTTGGGTCAAAACCTATGAAGGAGAATTCTGCGAGCTTTTGAGGACCAGTTACTGATTCCAGCAAATACACGTAATCATACTCGTCCACTAGGTTGGAGAAAACGTCAAGTGGGCTTTCATAATTTATTTCCTCGATTTTAAAATCCAGGCTTTGAACAATTCCGCTAGAATGCCGATTACTGAGAGAGATGATGGTTCGAGCAGCCATAAGTCATTTAGCAAAAATAAAGCAATATATAAAAGGTTCTGAACAAATGAATGCATGTATACATTCGTACATAATGGGAATAGTAAATCCTCCGAAAATTTTTCATCTATTTTTGTTAAAAGCAATTAGGAGACCGAATAAGAGAAACCAATAAATAGCTATTCCACATATGGGTGAAGTTCAAATGAGCGGGAAAATAACCATATCTAGAGAAGAAATGCTACATTACGCTAAGCTTTGCAGAATCTCGTTAAGCGAGCAGGAAATAGATAGGCTTTTAAAAGATGTTAATGAGATACTTGAATACTTTGAAACCATAAGAAGCCTTCAGTTGGACGTTGAACCTATGACCTATGTGACAGGCGTAAACGAAACCCTTAGAGAAGATGAACCTGGTGAAACCCTTAGAGAAGAAGATGTTTTTAGAAATGCTGGAGAGAAAGAAGAGAGATGGTTCGTATCCGGCCAACTATGGGGTTGAACAGCGTTTTGGATCAGGTTGAGATTCTAAAGGAAGCTATTGACCCTGTAGAGAGAGTATATAAAGCTCTCGAAAAGATCGAAGCAAGCAGGGAGCTAAACGCATTCGTAACTATAGATGCAGAAGGCGCTTTAAGGAAGGCTGAGGAGATTAAGAGAAAAATAGCAAGAGGTGAGATACTTGGAAGACTTGCGGGTCTCATAGTGGCCGTTAAGGACAATATTTCTACAAGAGGTTTAAGGACTACATGTTCTTCTAAAATGCTTGAAAACTATATCCCCGTTTATGATGCCACAGTCATAGAGAAGATAAAGGCCGAGGATGCGATTATAATAGGTAAAACTAACATGGATGAGTTTGCAATGGGGTCCAGTACTGAAACATCATTCTTTGGACCCACGAGAAACTTTTTTGACCATTCTAGAGTTGCCGGAGGAAGCAGTGGTGGAAGCGCGGTCGCAGTTGCATGCGGAGCTGTTGACATAGCATTAGGTAGTGATACAGGCGGATCAATAAGGAACCCCGCTGCCTTTAACTCCATAGTTGGTTTGAAACCGACATACGGTAGGGTTTCACGCTACGGCTTAATAGCTTATGCGAGTAGCCTTGACCAAATAGGACCCATGGCTAAGAATACTTTGTCGACAGCGCTTCTCCTCCAAGTAATAGCCGGATGGGATCCCAGGGATTCAACCACGCTTAACAAGCCTGTTCCAAACTATGTTGAAGAAGCTTTGAAAGAAACCAGTGGCCTTAAGGTAGGTGTGATAAAAGAGGGTTTTGACAATGTTGATAAAAAAGTTTCTGAAAAAGCCTACGATGCTTTAGAAGCTCTTAAAAGAGTCGGATGTCTTGTTGAAGAGGTTTCTATGCCTTTCATGAAGTATGCTCTCCCAGCATATTACATAATAGCCATGGCAGAGTGTTCGAGCAACCTGGCTAGGTTTGACGGAATCCGTTACGGAGGGAAACCTGTCAAAGGAAAATGGGAGGAGCAGCTTGTAAAGATCAGGACAGAATGCTTCGGAGAAGAGGCTAAGAGGAGAATATTCTTAGGTACTTTTGTTCTCTCCGCAGGCTATAAAGAGGATTTCTACATAAAGGCTTGTAGAGTTAGAAGGAGGATATACGATGAGTTTAAGCTTTTGCTAAAGAATTATAATGCTCTGGCAATGCCGACAATGCCAGTCCTGCCTTGGAAGATAGGGGAACTCCTCTCCCCATTAGAGATTTATATGATGGATATTGAGACTGTGGCTGTTAACCTAGCTGGATTACCCGCAATAAGTATTCCAGCGGGTTTTGTGAACTCTCTGCCTGTTGGACTCCAGCTAATAGGAGACCATTTTGATGAGGCAACTTTGCTGAGAATTTCATATGCCTACGAGAACGAAACTGGATTTACTAAGTGGTTTTAGATTCTCTGGAAAACCCGGAAAGGTTATAAACCGGTTTTAAACCACTCGTTGAGAAAATGCTCCAGAAGACACCTATGCTGCTCATACCCGGTCCGATAACGCTTCCTGAGAGAGTTTTGAAGACCATGGCTAAGCCTATAATAAATCACAGGGGGGAGGAATTCCACAAGCTTTACGAAGAGATAGAAAATGGACTAAAGTACGCTTTCCAGACTGAGAATAACGTTTACATAATAAGTGGCTCAGGCACTGCTGGAGTAGACATGGTTTTCCAAAACTTCGTTTATGAGGGCGAGAAAATTCTGATACCTGACTTCGGAGATTTTACAGAAAGAGCCGTAGAGAATGCTATAAAAGTTGGCGCTAAGCCGGTTATTGTTAAGGCGGAGTGGGGAAGAGTCCCTAGCTTGAGGGAAATAATCGACGCAATCGAGAAAGAAGATGTAAAGAGCATCTTCATAGTACATAACGAGACCTCTACTGGCGTGACGTTCAGAATGATGGAAGAGATACGCAACGCTATTGGAAACAAGGATATACTTATTTTCGCAGATACTGTTTCAGACCTTGGCGTAGAGCCTTTTTACACTGATAAGTGGCGTGTCGACGTCTGCGTGACAGCCAGTCAGAAAGGACTTGGAGGACCTCCCGGATTATCCTTCGTATCAGTAAGCGAGAGAGCATTGGAAAAGGGTTTGAGCAATCTGCGGAGGAGAAGCTTTTACCTCGACATTGAGAAACTGCACAAGTTTCATTTGAAGAGGGAAACACCGTTTACTCCCGCCGTCACACTGTTATACGGTATGGCTGAGGCTCTTAACATACTTAAGGAAGAAGGATATGAGGGGAGGATTAGGAGACATAAGGAGAATGCTGAAATGATATACGAGTTCTTAGAGTCTGAAGGGTTTGAAATCTTCCCGCAAGAGAAGGATTATCGATCCATATCAATAATAGTTTTTAAAAACAAGAATTTCGATGCTCCTAAAGCAATTAAAAAACTGTACGAGGAATATGGGATACTTATCGCGAGAGGAATGGGTAGATTAAGAGATGAAACCACTAGGATAGGAAACGTCGGATATGAAGGGAGAAGGGAAATAGAATACTTCCTCAAATCGTTCAAAACCATATTAAGCAACATGCATTAAACTTATGTGAAAAAGATCATTTTTACTAACGCTTTAAATGAATGCCAATTCTCATAATATCTTCTTCACAGCAAGCATCGGCTTTAATTTTTCAAAGAAGAAGGAAGACGATAATAGTAAAACCCCGATAATAAGGACGATAAGCATATCCGTATATTCTGATTCCGAAACCCCTTGAGAGAAAAGCCTTAAGCTTAAAGACTGAATAGGCCTACTGAAATTTAGAACAATAGCGTGAATGCCCCTCTGTTCTATCTGGAGAGTGGTGGTGAAAGAACCTGAGTACCGGCTTGTCCTAACCCCCGTTGGAAACCGATTCTGCAAGTAATCATTTATCTCCCCTGGAGTAGTTAAGAATAAAAGAGTCGAATTAACATTCCTAGGGAGCTCTATAGAAAAAGTAATACTTGACGCACGAGTAAAGAAGAAACAGTTTATTGATATGGTGCCATTTCCCATGTACGGCTCCACCAGGAAACCTCCAGGAGTGTTGAAAAAAGGTTGGCGTGCAATTATTAATGTCAGAGATATCAAGATCAAGAACAACCCGAGCCTCAATACCAGTTTCATCTCATTTCACCTCGTAGAAGCGGGTAAAATAGATAAAAGCGATTGATAAGAATCCGAGAGAAATAATGAAGGCGACTATTAAATTGTTAACTGCTTCATGCGGAACAAGAAGAAAATTGGACGTAGAAATCGGCGGAATATTATATAGGAAAGATCCCGGTTGAGGATTAGAATGTTTAATCAAGTTATCCAACGAGTAAAAAATTAAAGCACTTGACAAAATCGAAATAATAGTTCTATCTGAAACAGTAGAGATAAGGACATTTAAAGATATGATGAATATTGTTTGAATTAATAAAGAGAAACAAGGAATTAATAAAGAAAATAATGTTTCTACTAACCAAGCCCCTCTTAAATTGTAGACGAGGAGCACTATGGTTGAAGTAAAAAGACATATGATGCCGAAAAGAATTAAAGCTATAAGTTTAGCTGCAAATAGCTCTGTTCTATTTCGCGAATATACAAGTTCCATATCTAACATACCGGATTCGCGTTCATACGGTAATATAATTGCAGTTATCACCCCCATGAGTATTCCTTGTATTACGAAAGCAAAAGAAACTACTGGATATAGAATTTGTTCAGCAAAAAAATGGATAATGGTATAACTTTCTAAGGAGCCTATGTCTTCTGAGGATATGGAGCCCATAAGACTTGGTAGCATTATCGTCCCATTGAATATCATGCTGGCGATCACGATCTCCGGTATTGGGAATGCAAGCAGTTTCTTCAGTTCCCAACGGATGCTTTCAAGATTCAAACCTGAGCACCCCCCATGATTCTTGCATAAGCATTTACCAAAGTGCCGTCGAGCGAGAAGCTTTTGATGAATTTCCCTAAGGTGTCCTGCGCAATGATTTTTCCCTTATCCATAACAATTATGAAATCGCATATCTGTTCAAGCTCTTCCAGAATGTGGGTTGAAACTATTATTGACTTTCCACCATGACGTTTGATTTCCTGAATGAGCTTTACCATTTCAACCCTGCCAAGAGGATCTAGGTTGGTAGAAGGTTCATCCAGTATGATGAGAGAAGGATCTCCGATCAATGCTTGGAGAAGACCTAGTCTCTGAACCATGCCCGCAGAGTAAGTACCTATCTTTCTTTCTAGGAAGTCTCCTTTAACAACAGAATGGTGAATAACATTCTGATCTAAATCCACCTGTTTCAACTTGGCTACATGCCTTAGATAATCTATTCCAGTAACCCATTTAGGGAAAGCACATTTCTCCCTTAAATAGCCGATTTTAGAAAAAACCTCGTCGTGACTGTAGAAAGGATCCTTACCGAATACGAGGATCCTACCGGATGATGGTTTTTGAAGACCCAGCATGATTCTGATGAATGTTGTTTTACCAGAGCCATTTGGCCCCACTAACCCATAGACCCCGTTATTAAAAGAAAGATTCACGTTCTCAAGCGCAATGATTTTCCCAAATCTCTTAGAAACGTTAAATGCTTCTACCACACTCATTTTCAGTATGATTAGAATGTTTTAAAGCAGATATTTAAACATGTTTTATGCCACTGAGACGCAGCATAAATTTTATATAGCTTAATTAACTTAAATTGTTGATGTGGAAACATGGTATTTGAGAGAAGAAGAATAATAATCCTACTTCTAGTTTCAGTAATTCTCTCATTAGCAACGGTGCTAAGTATGAGTGATCAATACTACAGTTGGGATGATGATTACAGAAAGGGACATGCCTCAGATTATTCTTATTCTTGGTGGGCACATGCTTATGTAGGAGCTTGGCATGTACCCTCCGTTGGCTATTTCAGCTTTACGCATAAAGGTTCAGGCGGAGGTACTTATTACTCCAATCCTAATGTCCAGTTTTATACCAAAATTCAAGCAGGGTCATCTATAAAAGATGGAGGATATACTAGGGCTCTAGTATATATGAAATATGAGGGTGTTTCGGTTGGGCCAATTGGGTGTGTAATCGCCGGAATCGGAGCATTTGCAGGTATAAAGTATTATTTAAAGTGTAAAAGTTAAAGCATGAAGAACCTGCTGTTCTTAACAATACTGTTTTTTCTCATCTTTCCTCAACCAATTACCATCAGGCTCAGGCCTGAGCCTGAATGGCTCAAGCCCGGGTTTTACGTAGAGTATTTCGTAGATTCTACAAGTATTGGACTCTGGATACTCCCTAACTCCAGCCTCTACAATTCGCTGCCGAATCTCACAGGTCTGGGAGAAATAACACGTGAGGGTCTCTATCCATGCAATGGTACTTATAGATTCGAACTTATTGATATGAATGCCACTTTCGCGCGTTTTAATGTTAGCCTAGATCTTAACGCATGGAGACCGCATAAGCGACTCATAATGCCCGGCGAGAAAATAATCTGGATCCCGTTTAAAATGCTGCAAACATCATTTACATGCGACGTTGAGCTGGAGACTTTAGCAACGTATAAAGACGGAAAATTCATCGGTATTTTCCCCCTATGGAGAAGCTTTACGTCTCAACGTAACCGGACTATTCTTCTCCTAAATTTATTCGGAAAGAGGGTTGATGCAAACTATATTTTTTTAGAGAAACTCGTCTCATTTGAAACTCCTCTTGGAACCTTCAGATACGTGTTTGTAGTCGATGCTGAAATAGTACTGTCTCTCCCGTATGTAAATTCGCCTTGCATCTTCACAACTAACAGTGTATATGAAAGGGATAGTTCACTCCTGGTCTTTGGTGGAATGTATATGGACGATATACTGCTAGAGAACGGTATATTGTGTTTCGACTGGATAGAAATCAAAGAGACTACTGTAGAGTTTCCTCAGTTGAAGGAAGAGAGAAGCAGTTTTGTCCAAGGTGGGCATTTTTTCCTAGCTCTTCTATTCGCGGGGGTAGCTTTACCTTTTCTTTACAAACTACTGATAAGATTTAGAATAGTTAAGCGTTTAGTGTAGAAAACAGTTTTATCTAAACTTATATGAAAGAAGTTACGTTTGGAGTTTTAATTGTTTACTCTACTTCCCTAACGGCTACTTCAGCCCTGGTTTCGATTCTCTCAATCTTGCCATCACGTAGCCAAAATATTCTATCTGAGACGTCGATCATTTTGAGATCGTGAGTTGCATTAATTATTGTTACTTTTTTCTCTGTGTTTAATGTTTTTAAAAGATTAATTATTTCTAATCCTGTGTGCAGGTCTAGGTTTCCCGTAGGTTCGTCTGCTAGGACTATTACTGGGTCGTTGACTAGTGCTCTTGCTATTGCTACCCTTTGCTGTTGTCCTCCCGATAGTTCTCCAGGCTTATGGTCCAGTCTCTCCCCAAGTCCCACTCTGGTAAGCATTTCTCTAGCCCTCCTAATCCTCTCGTCTCTCTCAACGCCCGTGAAAATCATCGGCAGTAGAACGTTTTCCATCGCCGTTAACACGGGTATTAGGTTGAAGGTCTGGAAGACGTATCCTATTTTCTTAGCCCTTAGCCATGCCAGCTCATAAGCGTCTAGGCTTGCTATATCCACTTCGTCGATGAAAACCTTTCCCCTAGTAGGTCTGTCTAAGCCTCCGACCATGTTGAAAAAAGTAGTCTTTCCGCTTCCCGAAGGACCCATTAGAGACAAGTACTCCGATCTCCTTATCTTCACACTCACGCCGTCCAAAGCTTTAACGGTCACAGGACCCATTATGTAGTATTTAGCAAGATCTTCGGTTTCCACAGCATATTCGTATCTCATAACCATTTGAAACACCTCCTAAGCCTCGTATCTCAAAGCCTCTGTTGGGCTTAGTTTAGCAGCAATATAGGCGGGCACTATTGATGATATTAGTGCAATGAATACGCTTAGAGCTATGCCTATTAGTGGATTCGACAAAAAGATTAACGGCTCATTAACGTTGAACTCTAACCATAATCTTGCCGCAATAACCAATGCCTCAGTCTGTGCAGATCCCTGCTGCATCATTAGGGGTAGGAGGTATTGCCATAAGGCAGCTATACCCCAGCCGCTGACTGCCCCTATAGCGCCGCCTATCAACCCTAGGAAGAATGCTTCTATTAAGAATATCTCCAGCACGTGTCTGTTCCTCGCACCCAGGCATTTTATGGTGCCAATCTCCTTATATCTCTCTGTCACGCTCATCAGCATACTGTTTACTATTCCCACTGCGCAGATGAGTATTGCTATGATTGCCATCCATATCTGGTATGCTTGTACAGCAGTACCGGATTGCTGTCGCATAACGGCCATTATTCTCCCAGTGGTGAGAAGGAAGGATAGGAACGAGATACCAAGTATTATTGACGCCATGGTTACGAGGGCCCTGCCGAATCTTCGCTTAATACTCTCTAGGCTGAACGAGAAGGCTTCGGAAACCGGGAATTTAACACTCTCTTCCCTGCTCAACTCCGCTCCACCTACAGGTGTTTTTCTCTACTAATTTAAAGCTTATTAACCTTTGTTCTAAGCTAATAGGGCATGAGCTTAAGCGATTTCATAAGTAATTTAGAGAAGATAACGCTTATTCTGGCAATTGGCATCCTAATAATAATTATCTACTTCATCGCCAAGAGGGCTGCTAAACGCTAGGCAATGAATGTGTGTAAATATCTTAAGCCACGTATTAAGCTAGGGTTTAGGATGGGAGAGGGGGCGGATGTCTAGAGAGGAGCTTATCCAGAAGTATATTGAGGCTATTCTCGAGAGGAGGAGAGACATGTCTAGAGAAGAACTTATTCAGAGAATAGAGGAGAAGAAGAAGCATGCGCGTGTTAGCGAAGCCTACAGGGAGGTTTGGGCTGTCTTCAGCGTGGCGAACGAATTGGGAATAAGACTAGAAGAGGTTTCGTTAGAGAAGGAGATTAAGATTGGCAGTATTGTTTCAGGCCTCACAAGCGTATCGACGCGTGGAAGAGTCATTGCAATCTTAGAGCCGAAGGAAGTAGAATCTGCTGACGGCAAGGTTATGATAACTAGAGTAATAATAGGAGACTCCTCAGGGTGGGGCTACCTGTATCTGTGGAGGGAAAAAGCGAATCTGCTTCGGGAGCTTGGTATTGATGTCGGGGACGTGGTTAGAGTGACAAGAGCATATAGTAAAGAGGGGAGGATGGGAACCATAGAGATACATTTAGGAAATGCTGGAAGCATATCGAAGATTGAAGATAGCCTGGACATACCTACTAGGGAAGCCTTCTTTAAAAAACTTGGAGAATTAAGTTATAACGATAACGTTGTTAATGTTAAGGCCGTAGTGACAGGGGTTTCAGAGATTAAGAAATTTTCAGACCCGATAAGAGGAGAAGGTACTGTCAGGAGGATAGTCTTAGCAGAGGGTGATTTGAGGATACCGCTAACCCTTTGGCACGAGCATTCTACTAAAATAACTGAAAAAGATGTTTTCAGCACTGTTCTAATAGCTGGAGCCAGAGTTAGGAGGGGTTTAAGTGGAAGCCTAGAGCTGGAGCTTAATTCAATGGGGTGCTTAGAGATACTGAGCAAGATAGGGGAAGCAGAGTATAGCGTTCTTTCTAAAGCAGATCCGGGTAAACTCGTTAATCTGAAGCTCCACGTGCTTAAGATGTTTAAAGAGAACGTTATTTCCCTATCCGGCAGAGCGAGGAGGATGGTAGACGCTATTGTTTCAGACGGAGAGTCCTACGCTGTATTAACATGCTGGGGCAGTATTATAGACAAGCTTAAACAAGTAGATGCTGAGGGAAAGAAAATAGCTTTTCTAAATATTCTTGTAAGAAGCAGGGGGAGACAGATTTTACTGAGTACAACATCATCCACAACGATAATTGACGTTGAAAAAGATATTTCAAATCTGAAGGTTCCTGAGAAAACTTATAGAATCAACGAGCTTGAACCTGGGATGAGGAAGATTCACGTTGAAGGAATTGTTTCAACAATCCCAGAAGAACAAGAAGTTATTTTAGCATCTGGTGAAAAGATAAGAGCATGCCGCCTAAACCTAATGGATGACACGGGGGTGGTGGAGGTAATAGCTTGGCGCGAAAACACTAGTAAAATACTTGGCTTACAACCAGGGATGGGTGTAAGAATTAAATGGTGCAACGTTAGGGAAAGAGGTATAGGAAGATTATGCCTTGAGGTTACTGGTGACAGTGAAGTGGAGATGATGAATATTGAGTAGTGAGGCTATAGTTATCGTGGGGAGGAAGAAGCCTTGGAACTATGTTACTGCATGCATCACTGTGTTTAATAGCGGGAACAAAACCCTCATTATAAGAGGGAGGGGGGAAAACATTTCCAGAGCAGTCGACGTTGCCAATCTTCTGCGGAGAAATATAGCGGGAATGCAGATAATTGAAGTAAGGATTCTGGAGGAAAGCGAAGAAGGTACTTCAAGAATAATCCCTGTGATAGAAATAGTTGTGGAGAATCCTCACTTAAAGGAAGCTAAGCAGTAAAGCATTCATCAGTATTATAGCAAAAAATAGGATACGTATTACTCTATCACAATATTCCACGAAGTTTTCAAATATGTTAAAAATCTCTCCAGTAACCTTGACTCCATCAACCCTCCCGATCCAAACTTTCACCGAACAAGGAGAAAGGTTCTTCATAGCAATATTAATAGACTCTAAGCAGGATTGGAGGATAAGCTCTCTCCCTGTTTTAAAACCTATCGGGAAATATCCCTTCCTAGACTTCCTAATACCGGTCAGGAGATGAGTGTCTGTAGTAATGATCTCAAGTGTCGATATATTGAGCAGGCTTTTAAGGTTGTTAACAAGGTAATTGCGTAAGCCGCTAACCATATTATTCCCGTCAATCAATATAAGAACGTGATTCTCATCCCCAGTATTGAAAACCAGCGTGGATATTCCCCCGGGTCCTATTTCGTCTTCAGGAAGAGTAGCAGGCCGGATCCTGTTAAAACCAATTTTCAAATCTTTTTGAGGCACTTTCTTTAGTATTTCCAATGCGTTATGCAAGAGCCTAGAAAGTATTTCCCTATTGGGTTCAGATACTTTCCAATTTGAAGAATCTATCGAGTTATGCGCATCAGCAACTATTAGTGTAGTTAGGCCGTGGCGGCTTACAATATCCGAAAATACTGGCAACCATTCCGGAGGAAGGTCTTCCACGGAATACCCCGGGCAGGATAATAGAACAATACAGTAAGAACAGATACGGATCGCGGTAATACAATATCCTTCAGCCTCTTCTTGAATTATGCTTGCCCGACACTCCTCCAAGTATTCAGCAGAACTCAAAGCCTCCATCATCTTCTCCCTAATCTTCTCAACTTGTCTCCATGACGGAAGGTTAAAACGGTGGTCTGACAGATTACGGAGCAGAACTATTCTAAGACCATTATTTTCAAACTCCCCAATCAAACGACTCGGCAATGAACTGCTGCCAATCATACCGAATGGCCCAAAGTGGGCGGATAAGCCGAAGATTGACAAGCTCTCTCCAGCCTGAGGAATTAAGAGCAGCAGGGACAACGCCAGGTCCTCTTTACTACTCATTTCCTCAATAATGGTTTCAAACGGTTCAGGATTCTTGTTTAAATAGTATTCTAAGTATGCCTTGAAAATTTCTAGCGGATTTTTCGAAGAGTATTTCTCCCATTTAAGACCTACAGTAAACGAGAAGAGTAAGCATAGAGAAAAGGATGTTGCAAGTGGCAGAATTATTTTAATCCATGATTCGACTAGTATTAGACTTAATATGAGCCAGCGGGAGGATTGTAGAAACGCATATAACAAAGATATTGTGAGGATAATGAGAGTTTTTCTTCTCAGGAAGCCTAGCATTACTAGTGTAGAGATGAATGATGACAAAGCCACACCTATTGAAATCATGAAGAATATTGTAGAGCAAGGACTTTGACCAAAAGCGAAAGTAAGTAAACATCCTATTGAAACAAGCATTGTATAAAGAATCTCTTGTATAGATTGAAGTGCTAGTAATCTCCTTAAAGTTAGAATTCTATCTCCTCGAAGAAAGCCCTCATAAATGGATATTGAGTATAGCGTTGGTGAAAAAAATAGGATTAAAGTTTGAGGAACCCTTCTGAGAATATGACATGAAACTAATATAAATATTGAAATAATTAGTTCTAATAAGAGATTTACAGATAATAAGGCGCGTAAAGATGGAAATGAAAGAAGAAACTTAGCATAACGAGATGCATCTCTAGAGGACAATCTTTTATATTCTCAACGTAAGCATTAGTATGCTGAGTGCTATAAAGATTATCGATAAGGCGATTACTATTATGGGCTTAATCTGGAAACCCTTACCTTTTTCACCTAAAGTACTGAATAGTCCTGCAGTCCCTGCAGGGAGACGAGCAGATCTACGTCCTTCTTTTTTCTTAGAGCGCTCTTCAGACATTATGACATATTATTATCTCATATGCAAGGTAAATAAACCTTATCCTTTATTGGCTTGAAAAGAATAAAAACTCTATTGCTTAACTTCTAACGGTTGAGTCAGAATAAGGAGGCTGTTAAGAGGAAGGTATTAGCGGAAGCAACGCGTTTGGGAATACTTCTAAACCCGGAGGCACTTTCAATGCTTGTTGAAAACTATGATGAAAAAATGATTCATACGGTTCTTGGCAAACTAGTTGAAGAAATTAGAGAGGAGGGGATTGTTGTCTCAAAGAAGGATGTTGAACGAGTTATAGGTGGCGCTATGAAGATGGGGGTGTCGTTAGGCGTGCATAATCAGATTTTAGCTAAAGACGTTGAGGAAAGAATCGAGGTTTTGAAGTCATACGAGGCTAGGCAGGCATCGGATGACTTGGAGGCTAGGAGAAAATATTTCGCCGACAGGTATTCAAAGATCTCTTCGATATTAAGAAGCAGAGTGGACATGGTTCCATACTACCCGTTGAGAAAAGCATGTAGTCTCCCAGATCGCTCAGAGGGGAAAACTATAGTTATGGTGTATGAGAAGCGTGAAAACTATCTTGTAGTGGAGGATATTGATTTCACAACGAAGATATGGATTCCCAAGGATTGTGATAAGGATTTGAGAGAAAAAATAGGCAGGCTCTTACCCGACTCGGTAGTCGGAGTGTCCTTCTATGTTTCTAACTCTAGGCTTTTCTGTCGATCTCTGATTTTTCCAGACGTACCGATAAAGAGATTTAAGCCGGCTGAAGAAGATGTTTCAGTTATCTTAACCTCAGACATTCACTATGGGAGCCAGAAGTTCTCTGAGAAAGCTTTCATAAGGATGATCCGATGGCTTAGGGGGGAAGGTCTTACCGAGAAGGAAAAAGAAGCGTCTTCCAGGGTTAAATACATAATCATAGCGGGAGATCTTGTAGACGGAGTTGGAGTCTATCCTCAACAAGAGAAGGAGCTGAAAGTGAGAAGTATAGAGGAACAGTATGTAGGTCTTTCAAATCTTCTGAGTCAAGTACCTGAGTATATAAAGATCATAGTCATACCTGGTAATCATGACGCAACTCTACGAGCAATCCCACAACCCCCGATATTTAACGAGTACTTGGAAAAGCTTAACAACAGTGGAAACCTAATATCTCTGAGCAATCCCTGTATGGTATCGTTGCACGGTGTTAAGTTCCTAGTCTATCATGGCACAAGCATGGAGGACATTGCAACCTTCGCCAAGAATGCGAGTTACGATAGGCCTGAGAACGCTATGGAGATAATGCTTCAACTCAGGCATCTAGCACCAGTGTACGGGTCTCGAACGCCCTTACTGGCACAAGGCCAGGATGATCTCGTCATAGACGAGGTTCCAGACGTGTTTCATACAGGTCACGTACACGTTTTCAGAAACGGGGTTTATAGAGAGATAAGGCTGATCAACAGCGGTACGTGGCAGGAGAGAACCAGGTATCAAGAGCAGCTTGGAATATTGCCAACTCCAAATATTGCCGCAGTGCTGATGCTTAAGAACGGAATGGTTTCTCAAATAAGATTCGCTTAAGATCTATTCTAACCCTAAGAACAACTTAAGGTAAACAATGATTAGAGCCAGTATTGCTGAAGCTAAGCAAAGAAAATAATCTCCTCTTCTAAACTTCAAAGGCTTGTAGCTTGTTCTTTTCGGCGAAGCCCCGAAGGCCCTAACTTCCATCGCGTCGGCAATCTCGTAAGTCCTCCTTATGGTCCCGACGAGCAGAGGAATGAGAATTGGCATAAGATTTCTTATTTTCGTCCTGAAACCTCCTTTTTCAAGCTCCAGCCCACGTGAACGCTGTGCATCGTATATGGATTGAAACTCATCGTAGATAACAGGTATAAAACGGATAGCCATTATGAAGGAGAAAGTTAGCTCCATGGGGATTCGCGCAGCACTCATTGCTCTACCAATATCCTCAGGAGTAGAGGATAGGAAAAACCAAGACATTGACGACGATAATACTATAAGCCTTAAGGAGAGTACGAATCCTGTAAAAAGGCTCCCGCTGAAAAGCATTTGTGTAATGAATATTATTGCAAAAAAGAAGATCAATCCCCTCAACGAATAAACCCATTCTCTAAGGGTCTTCGACAAACCTAATAGAACTATTTGAAAAATCAATATTGCGAGGAGTATGTATGCATTAAGAAAAACTACTGAAAAAGACATTAATATTATTGAGAGGAGAAACTTTGACCTAGGATCCAGCCTGTGCATTAAAGAATCTTTCCTCTTGTATTTGAATGCTCTTAAGAATGACATTTAGGAAACACCCTTGTCAGAAAATCACATATCTCATCGAAATCCTCTTCCATAATCGAGAAACCAAGCTCTTCTTCAAGCTCGATTAAGAAAGGCTTTTTCAAGGAGGCTTTTTCAATAACTTCGCTATCTGAAAGAAGCTTACGTAAGCATCCGTCTCCAATCACTTCACCCTTGCTTAGGATTATCGCTCTTTCGCATAGGCTTGCAGCAAAATCAACATCATGAGTTATTACAACTATACTTCTGCCTTCTGAAACCAGTTTTTTGAGAACTCTTTGAATATTCAGTCTCTGAGCATAGTCCATGCCTATCGTCGGCTCGTCTAAGATTAATAACTCCGGATTCCAAACCATTATTGAAGCTATGGCCAGTCTTTTCTTCTCTCCACCGCTCAGTTGAAAAGGGTTTCTAAACCTATAATCCTCCAATCCGAATGTTTTCAAAACTTCCCGGATGCTTCTCTCAGCCTCATTCTCAGGAAAGCCGAAGTTCCTCAGTCCAAATCTGATCTCTTCTTCAACTGTTTCTGCGAAAAACTGATGGTCAGGGTTATGGCATACGAAGCCTATTTTCCTAGCTATCTTCGCAACTGAGAGGTTTCTTGTATCCACGCCGTCGATCTTAACGCTTCCCTGGGTTGGCTTAAGCAGGCCGTTAAGGTTTTTAGCCAGCGTGGTCTTGCCGGCACCGTTTTCACCCAATATTGCAATACTCTCACCCTCCTTAATGATGAGATTAATGTTTTTCAAAACATAGTTCTCAGCCTCCGGATATTTGAAGAAGAGATTCTCGACAACTATTTCAACCATTTCTTCCCCACCCGTCTTCCCTTAAATAAGAGAGAAGCTCTTGGAGGCTTCTTGGAGGCTTCTCTAAGCCGCACCTATCCTTAATCCTGAAATATATTCGGAGAAGTGGAGGGATGTTTATCGGAATCCTTCTTTCAAAGCTCTCATTGAGAACCGTCATTGGGTCTCCATCGAGAACTATTTTACCATCTGACACAACAATCATCCTTGAGATATGATTAATAAGGAGATTAATCCTATGCTCTATGATTATCAGCGTTATTTCCTTCCCCATCTCTCTAAGACTTTCCTTAAGCCTGAAGATGCTTTGAATCAGGCTAGCTGACGATGAGGGGTCTAGCATGGAAGTAGGCTCGTCAAAAATTATCAGGGACGGGTGCATAGAGATTATGGATGCGATGGCCGCCTTCTGTTGTTCCCCACCTGAAATACTGTTTGGAGAAGCATGTCGGAGGTGCTCTATTCCAACAAGCCTAAGAGATTCGTCAACCCTCCTGCAAATCTCGTAAGGGGGGAGAGCAAGGTTTTCAGGCCCGAATGCGACATCATCCTCCACGCTGAAAGTGAACAGCTGATTCTCAGGGTTTTGAAACACGATTCCACAGTTCGTTGCAATTCTACTCACTGGATTCTCCAGAATATTCATGCCTAAGACATATGCCTCGCCACTGAAATCTCCGGGATAACTATGCGGTATTAACCCCATGATGACTCTGGCTATTGTAGACTTCCCGCAACCCGAGGGGCCTGTTATTAATACACTCTCCCCCTCCTCGATCTTAAGATTAATATCTGATAAAACGTTTCTCTCAGAGCCCGCGTATCGGAAGCTTACACTTCTCAGATCTACTACGTTCATCCCTAGTTTTGCCTCAGAATCAGGGAATGATTTAAAAAGTCTTTAGATCAGCATACCAATTTACTTCTTAAGCAGGGAGATTACCCCTGCTGGTCGAAAGAGCTGCCTTTAACTCGTTTTCAAGCTCACTAACCCTTTCCCTAACCTTGCTCTCTTGTCTTTCGATCGCACTTATCCTGACTTTAATAAGCTCCCTTTGCTCGTTCAACTCGTTTATTAAGTCTGCCTTGCTCTTCCGAATAAGAATCCTACCGATTATCCTGTAAACCGGAGTGTTTTCATCAATAGAAGACAACTCTTGAAAGGCGGATTCTAACTCCCTGGCCTCCAGCTTAGCCTGCTCCTTCTGGATATAGAGGGATTCTAGGGTTTGTTGAAGCTGTTGAAGCCTAGACAGTTTCTCCTGCAGTTGGAGGGGTAATTCCTGAGACATTGCTCCTAAATCCTGTAGCTTAGGGTGCTTAAAAACATATGCCTCCAGCATAATGAGGTTAGGCCTCGAGGAGAGCTATGGAACGCTCCATCAAGTTAATCAGGCCCAAAATATTCCTAAGCCTTTCAGCCACTTTAGAAGGTTTGTTTCCTTTAAAGAGAAGTAGCAATTTATTGTCGACAGCCTTCGCATTAACTCCGCTCCTAGGCTCTGAAACCACTTCTTGAAGGCAAGCCCTGTAGATTGCATTGGGCATCCATTTATCCTCGTACTTCAAAATCAGTTTAACCTTTATCATCTAGAACGTGGCCTTAACGCCTACAGCTCTTGCAGCAGCCTCGCCCATTTTAGTAAAGGGCTCGTAGGCTCCCCCGGCAAAAGTGTATTCGCATTTCCTACAGCTCCAAACACCCACGCTGAGCCTCTTAAGAACACCTGTGCCGCACCTAGGGCAATTGTAAACCGCCCTCCTCCTTTTTAAAACCTGCATATATCTCTCCCTAAGAGAGAAACCGTATTTCACGCCTAAGGCTCCGGATTCCTTTCTCCTCTTAGTCATTTTTTAACAATCTGGCTGTATGCGACTCTTCTTAACTCTTTTCCCAGCGTTATAGATTTTTCCAAGAGGTCTAGAAAGCTCCTAGGAGAAAGCATTCCTCCGCCGTTCTTCTGTATTGCACAGAACCTGTCATCGGACTTAACCGTCATTGAGACGGTGAAATCAGAGGCATACTCCTCGTTCAGACAGGGGTCTACAACATACTTATCGCCGAAAAACGCATATGTCAATGAGACTGGGTAATCCTTGAGTTCAAGCTTAAAGTATTCATCGAGCTTTTTAATGTTTTGCCCTTCTAAACTATACTTCGGAAGCATCGTAGTGCTGAGAGCGTTTACGCTTGCTATTACTGAAGCATCTATCAAATTACCATCATAGTCAAGAATATAGAGGTCGATGTAAAGCGAATAAACAGACCTGCCAGGAACTATGCATAATGAAGAGAGATCGATGGTCTTAGACTCCCTAATGCTTCTATCAACGTACCGTGCTAAAGAAATAGACTCCTCTGATGGAGGACCTGGTTCGAAGACGGGAGAGGCTAGGGGAACGAGTTCAGCATTCACGATTAAAATACCCTCGTTAGGAGTGTCTGCAAAAGGCAGCGCTACGCCAACTTTAACAGCAGCCAGAACCTTAGTATTGCCAAGCTCCACAAGCGCTGAGCCCTCTGCTTTCTCAATATACCCGAGCTGTACACTTAGATTCCTGTATTGAAGAAGACTCCGGCCATCAACCCTTCTCCCCTCGGCCAGGAAGCGGAAAAGCTCCTGTTTCTCAAGCTTAGAGATAATAGGCCTCTGCTCAGTTATCGACATTAAACCTCCCTCCGTGAAAACGAAAACCTCTCTTTTAACGCGTCAACCTGCATCTTGTGAATTTTTTGAGTAGCAGTTATAGCTAAGGATAGTGCTTGCTCAATCTCCTCCTTCGACATTATACCATCCATCTGAAGCAACGTGATCCCGTCTAGAGTCGGATTGTAAGCTATAGGCATATCAGCCTCACCATACTTGTCCTCGAGATCATTAAGATCCACTATCACCTTGCCTTCAGCCTTTCCCACTGCGCAGGCTGCAGCCAACCCTTTCAATGGGATGCCAGCGTCCGCGAGCGCTAGAACTGCTGCTGTCAACCCAGCACAACGAGTGCCACCATCAGCCTGCAGAACCTCTATGAAAATGTCTATCACAGTCCTGGGGAAGAGAGAAGTCATGACAAGTGATTCAAGAGCATTTCTAAGAATCATCGATAGCTCTATTTCCCTCCTGCTCGGGGCAGGGTTTTTTCTCTCGGGTGTTGAGAAAGGAGCCATATGATATCTGCATCTTAGAATACACCTGTCAGGCAGTGAAATATGCTTAGGAAGCGCTTCCTTAGGTCCGTAAACTGCTGCGAGTATCTTGTTCTTACCCTGCTCGATGTAAGCAGAGCCTTGAGCATTGGATAATACGCCTACCTTAATCTTAATCGGTCTAAGCTCATCTAAAGCCCTGCCGTCCGTCCTCCTACCGTCTTCCTTAAACAGGCTTATCTTTTCCCCCATGCTTCTACGACTTCCTTCCTAATAGCAATGCCTCAACCCTCTCCGTCAACCCGTATATATGCGATTCCCTCTCAACCATTTCTATAACATTCCTAATCTTAGCAATAATGTTACTGTCTTCAGAGTGCACTATTATACGGCCATTCTGACCCACTGTAAGTCTAACCCCGGTTGCCCGCTCTATAACAGACAGCATAGAGCCCTTCTTACCTATTAGACGGGGTACTTTAGACGCAGTTATGTTCAGCAGGGTGCCGCTTGAGACAACTCCAAGTCCCTTACCCTTCAAAGTTATCACTGGAGAGGAGAATATTGACGCATCCTTTATGAATCCTGTTATAACCGCCCCACTCTCTAGAATCCTGCCGATATTATCCCTTGACAACCGGATCCTTTTCTCAGGATACTCCGATAAGGGGAGAAAGGCTAGGAAAGGAGAGTTTATATCCACGGTCCAGCCTGCTATACTAGGCTCCTTAACAATCCCAATTACAAGGTCCCCTATCCTAGGCTGGTAAAAGGATTTTAACGATATAACGTCTAAACGTTTGCCATCCACCCTGATTATTCCAACAGTGGTTGCGAAAAACCTATCTGAGATTTTTAGCGTATTCATACCCGGGATATAGAATTTACTATCCCCCACAGGCTCCCCGGGAACAACTATAGGTCTCTGCCTCTGCTGCTCATTACCTTGGGACAATTTCGATCCTCCTTAAACAGCATCCCTAAGCGGGTTAAGCCTGTCCTCACGCCCCTATATCAACTTTTACTCGGTCCCCGTATTTACTATTCAGTTTTTCAAGGAAATACGACGTTAGGACAGCCGGTATTCTGGCCAGTAGTTTCACACTCTTATCCTTCTGCGTCTTCGTTTGGTCAACTTCGCCAAAGGAGTTTACGAAGCCATATACGTCAGTAGATTCCTCCTGTTGACAGGTTATCGTCAGAGAAACCTCGTTAACCTTAAACTGGAGTATTTGCCTCAGGGCTTTAACAACGTTCTTAACCTGCTCCTCCGAGGGTTTGAGAGGGTCTATCGAGACGCTAACCTGATTAAGAGCCTGCTCAATCCTAAGCGAGGGAATCGGGTTCCCGAGAGAAGGATCTATAAGAATCTTAGAGAGCATTGCTATTATCTGCTGCCTCTTGCTTTCAATCATCCTACGCCTCTGCTCGCTTGTAAGCTGGAGCTCGCCATCGAGGAGGATTTTCTCAGCCACCTTGAAAACATCAGTTGTCCCGAAGAATTTCCTCAGCTTCTCCGAAGACACTCTCAGCCCCTTTTTAGAGTCTGAATAGATCTCGTCTACCAAAAGGATCTTCCTTATGTCCCCCTTACCAGTAAGCTTGAAGTTTAACGCGGGGTCTGGAGCAACAATTATCTCAAACTTTTCACCTTTTAGTGAAAGCCTGCTTATAGTGGAGGGCCTACTCAATTCTCATCTACTTCGCTTCTTCGTAATATTTCTTCACTTCGTCATAGCTTAGGACCCTGAACCTCTTGTCATCCGTCCTGATTATTCCAATCCTAAGCCTATCCGGAGCCACTTCATCCTTCAAAACCTCGATACTGCCCCTGATCCCCATTGTTATAGCCTCGTCCAGGCTTGTGCTTATCGAGTAGTTGTTCCTAAAGTATTTGAGTATGTCCTCTCTCCCAATGCCGATTGCCGATGCAAAATACTTGAAGTATATGCCGGTAGGGTCTAATTGGTAGAGGCTGGCGCCAAGCATGTCGACACCGCCTATAAGCATAGAAATGCCGAAGGGTCTCATACCCGCGTGCTGAGTATATGCTTGAACAGTATTGCTCAGCTTTCTCACAAGATACTCCACATCCATGGGCTCATCGTACAAGAGCCTGTTTATCTGTGCCTCATTCCTAGCATACTCTACAAGAAGCCTAGCATCCGAGTTAAAGCCTGCAACTACAGTTGCTATGTGCTCATCTATCTGAAAGAGTTTCTGGCTGAAAGTCCTATCTTGAAGCATGTCTATCCTCTTCTCTATGCCTGCAAGCACAATACCTTCCTCGACCTGAATACCCCACGCCGTAGGACTATTGTTAACCATAACCATGGCATAGTCGACCTGGAGTATTCTCCCGTCGGGCGAAAAACCGTACATTCGTTCGTAGCCTGGTATCATAACTTCCTCTGGATAAGCAGTTAATCGACTCCTTATAATCTTTGCTCTGTTTGGGTAACGAGGAGACAGGCGGTTTTACTACGGCAACGAATGGGGCGACGTAGTAGTATCTCTATCAATTTTTAATCAGACTCCATATCTTTGAAGATCCGCCTTTCAATACAAGGATTTATCTTAGATTCTCTAAAATGCATATGGCCTCTCTATCGAACCATCTCCTTACTATTGTACTCCACATCTTGAAATCCTTATTACTGCTAATGCATATTGGGTCATGCTTTTTATTTTCCCATTGAGGCTCGAATTAATATTTAAGGAGAATGTCAGGATAAGTACTACAGTGATATCTTTCATCTTAGTCATTCCGCCCCCTATGCTTAATCAGGAGGCAAGCTGTAATAATACTCACAAGTATTATTTGGAACGGAATATATTGCCCACATGGAGGACTTTCTCTCCTTCAATTAGGACCTTAGGATCAATAAGTGGAATTATCCATATGCTATCTCATCTATTATACGTATAGTCTTCTATCACCTACTCCATCACCATCTATATCAGTTAGTTCCATGTAATCGTCCAATAGTTTCCTCCAATATATTTCCCCCGCACTATATTTCTCCCCTCGTGCTTCTCTATGTTCTACTTTACTCAGATAAAACATGGCGCCAAAAGCTTCACAGTTCTTCGCCTTTAGAGTAAAAATGCCATGGACTAATATCTATCTTATTGTTATTGTGTTATGTTATAAAAGAAGTCATTGTGGATTAAATTGTCTTTTGCAAAGCCGAGTTTTACTCCTTTTTACCCCTGGTTGGTTATTTCGTATTATGCAGCCCGTAACCGTAATTATTGAAGCCTTACAGTTAACGATAAGAGTGTTATTAGTTGGAGAAAATTGCTTTATTCTAAGGAAAGACGCCTTCTCATCATTTAATTTTATTCCACTAACTATTATATATTTATGAATTATTACATATTTATTTTATTATGACTGCATCAAAAGTAGAGGATAAGCAGATGTCATGACCAATGTTATTGTAGGATTTGTAGTCTGTTATCGTTGTATTCTTCGATACATCAACCTCGACGCCTCCCTCTACGAGGCCAATCCACCGCGTCAGGGCGTTACTATTATATATTGTGTAACGTGCCACTACAACATTTGAAGAATTGTAAACCATGATTTCGTATTTGTTGTTTCTAAAGACACATTTCTCAATCATCCCGTTTCTCACGCTCTCTAATTCATTCAATACATTTGGCATTCATATTCGCTTTTTACTTCCATTCCCTATCAGACGGCTCCTTAAGACGAAGTAAGCGTTTGTGTACCTTGTATAGATCCCATGCCTTTAGGTGCATCTATCCTCCAGCCCTCTATCACGTAGGAGGGTCATCCTTGGTTCCTTTTCCACCAGTAACGCCGTGCTCGGCGTCAAACATCTTGTCCCGTAAATGCTCATGCAGCTATGCGCCATGTTTATTGGAACAGAACTTGCGGATGGCCTTCTTCATTGTTCCTGAAACACCGATTATTATTGCCTTAGGAACCTGGGTATTATTAGGATTTTCGAAGAGAAGCCTGAGGGCAGGGACAGCTTTATGTGGGCACTTTACGATGATGATCCCATTATACTCGCGGACTATTTTAAAACGGAAGCTTGGATTGATGCTGTGAGCGTCTTTAAGCGTCTTGATCAACTCTTCACGGTTCTTAACCTTAAATACTACGTATCTTGTTTTATATTCTTTTACTGGCATAGTCCTATATTATTTGCTTCTAACTCAAGGAGATAAACCTATATAGTGAGAATGAGAATCCACGTTAAGTAAGAAAAGAGAAATGGAAGAAAGGAAGGGGCTGATATTAGTCTCTGCCTCCTACGACGGAGACAATAGAAGGGTTTTGCTTAAACTATATGATCCGGAGAAGCAGGAGATGGTGATTATCCCATCTAACGAGGATCATCAGCCATATTTGTTAACCGATTTAAGCATAGAAGAATTGATGAGCAACCAGCAGTTAATTAATCATCACGGCTTTGATAGGATTGAGGAAGTTAAGAAGTACGATCTGCTTGAAGATGAAGAGAGGTTTTTCAGGAAAGTTGTTGCAAAAGACCCTCTTTCGATAGGAGGAACTGCAACCTCCATAAGGGAGATATTGGGAAGAACTTGGGAAGCAGATATTCACTACACCTGGTGCTACATATACGATACTGGTAAGAAGCTTGGGCTCTATTACGATATAGTAGATGGAAGACTTGTTGAAAGACGTTTGGAAACAGTACTTGAAGAAGCCGTCAAGCCACCGGAATCCGAATACCCGGAGATAAGAGAGCTCATCGAGATGCTGAATCAGCCGATACCCTTCATGAAGCTTTCCTCACTCGACATAGAAGTAAAGCCTCCTGGTCCCAATCATGTTCCTGATGCTAGTAAGGCAGAGGACCCGATAATTTCCGTCGCTTTCAAATCCAACACGGAAGAAAACAAGGTTTATGTTCTTGACGATTTCGACGGAGAGGAATACGATGGGGTTAAGAAAATAATCCATGTCTCAAGTGAAGAGAAGCTTTTGAAAGAAGTGTTTAAGGAAATAAGGAAATACCCATTCATAGTGACTTTTAACGGTGACAAATTCGACCTTCTCTATCTGTATAATAGGGCTGGCAAGCTATCGTTAAATGAGAAAGTCCCGTTAGAAAAAGGCAGGGACTATGTTGACCTTACCGAGGGGGTTCACATAGATCTATACAGGGTTTTCTTCAACAAGTCGATACAAAACTATGCTTACGGAGGAGTCTACAAGGAGGTAACCCTAGATGCTATCGGCAGAGCTTTGCTCGGCAAGGGGAAAGTAGCTCTTACTGAAGAGATTTGGATGCTGAAGCCGAGGGAGCTTGCTGAGTACTGTTTCAGAGACGCTGAAATAACTTTCGACTTGATAGCTAATAGGGACTATCTTCTACTCAAGCTCCTCATACTCTTCATGAGGATAAGCAGGCTGCCTATGGAGGATGTTGTTAGGCACGGTGTCTCCACGTGGATTAAAAGCATGCTCTTAAGTTTACATAGAAAAAACAATTACCTGATACCCAGGCAGGAGGATATCTTACAGCTTAAGAGCGAGAAGAAGTCTGAGGCAATCATAAAGGGCAAGAAGTATAGGGGGGCAATAGTGCTTGAGCCAAAGCCAGGGCTATACTTTAACCTCGTAATACTTGACTTCGCATCCCTATACCCGAGCATAATAATGAATTTCAATATAAGTTATGAGACTGTTAGATGCAAACACGAGGAATGTAAAAGCAATACTCCAATGAATTCTCCGCACTGGATATGCGTGAAGAGAAGAGGAATAGAGAGCTCTATAATAGGTGCTTTGAGAGAACTCCGTGTGAAATACTACCAGCCTCTTTCCAAGAAAGCTGAAACTGCGGAGAAGCGTGCTTTCTACGACGTTGTGCAGAGAGCGATAAAGGTTTTCATAAACGCTAGTTACGGAGTCATGGGGGCAGACACTTTTCATTTCTACGCTCCTTCAGCAGCCGAGACAGTAACCTGGATAGGGAGAGGAATCTTCACTGAGCTTGTTGAAACTGCAAATAACCTTGGCATAGAGGTTGTCTACGGAGATACTGATTCTATATTCCTGAGAGACCCCAAGCCTGAGGAGGTTGAAAAGCTCATCGAGTTCGTGAGGAACAAGTATAATATTGAGCTTAACATCGACAAGATTTACAGGTACGGGGTTTTCAGCCAGCGTAAGAAGAATTACTTGGGAGTTACTGAAGACGGTAACGTAGATATAAAGGGTCTTGTTGGGAAGAAGAGTTCAACACCAAAGTTCGTAAAACAGGCTTTTCACGATATGATTAACGTGCTTAGCAAGGTTAGAAACGAGGAGGAGTTTAACACGGCTGTTGCCAGCATAAAGAATATGATAAACGAGTATGTTGAGAAACTTGTTAACCGGCAACTTAGCCTGGAGGAGCTTGCTTTCGACGTAATGTTAAGCAAGCCTTTAAACGATTACGAGAAGAGCACGCCGCAGCACGTTAAAGCAGCGAAACAGCTTGAGAGAGAATTAGGAGTCAAAGCTAGGGCTGGCGACATAATATCTTATGTTAAGGTTAAGAATGGCGTTAAGCCTGTTAAACTAGCTCGGATAGAAGAGATAGACTTGGATAAGTATCTGGAAGTCATGAAAGCCACTTTCGAACAGGTTCTTGACCCCTTGGGTATAGAGATAGAGCCCCCTAGGAAGAGCCTAAAGCTTAAAGACTTCATGTGAATGTGAAAGTAACGGGGAGAGTAGTAAGCATGGTAGGAAAACCACGTGTCATAGTCATTGGAGCAGGAGGTTTCGGGAAGAATCATGTAAGAGTCCTTGCAGAACTCGGGAGTCTTGGAGGCGTGTGTGATGTAGATAAGGAGAGAGCTAGTGCCTACGGGAAGCTTTACAACGTCCCTTATTACGTAAATGTTTCCGAAATACCTGAAAACACCTACGAGGGGGCAGTTGTTTCCACGCCCACTTCGACACACAAGGAGGTGGCGATGCAGCTAGCATTGAAAAATGTGAAACATCTTCTCATCGAGAAACCTTTCACACCTACCGTCAAGGATGCGCTTGAACTCATTAGTTTTCTGAAAAATAGGAATGTTAAGATTATGGTTGGATTTATTGAAAGGTTCAATCCTGCTGCAAGAATGGTCAAGAGATATATTGAGGAAGGGGCTTTAGGCGAGGTGATCATGGCTTCGGCAACGAGAGTCAGAAGATGGCCTGAGAGAATTGCTGATTCAGGAGTCCTCTTAGACACTGCGATACACGACATAGATTTGATGAGATACTTTTTCTCGGAGGACCCGGTTAAAGTATATGCTAAGATGGGGAAATCCATGCACAGGGTTCATGAAGATTATGCTACAATAGTCTTAACCTTCCCAAGCGGGGGAATGGCCATAATTAAGGCGAACTGGTTAACTCCCTACAAGATAAGGAGCATAGAGGTAATAGGGTCTGAAGGAGTGGTTGAAGCCGACTTGGTTACGCAACAAGTAACCCTAAGCTCTAAGAATGATAGGATAACCCCGTTCTCCGAGTGGAGTGAGCCTTTACGTTATGAGTTAAAACATTTCATAGAATGCATAGTTAATGACGTAAACCCCAGTCCCGGGGAGGAGGATGCTGTAAAAGCTCTTAAAATAGTCGAAGCCAGTTTAAAATCCTCCGTAACTGGGAATTCCGTAGATATTGGCACGTAATCTTTTTAAAAAGCTGTTTGAAGGGGAGCGTAGTAT
The DNA here is from genome assembly GCA_017601345.1 of Candidatus Brockarchaeota archaeon. GTDB lineage: Archaea > Thermoproteota > EX4484-205 > EX4484-205 > JAAOZP01 > JAAOZP01. The sequence goes on from JAFNIT010000001.1 coordinate 91,648, forward strand.
TGAACTCGGAAGAAAATGCTGGTGAAACAACTCTTAAAAAGAAACTTGTGTCAGGAGGCAAAATGCTTAACCTACTGCCAGGGATAATTCTTGCAGCAGCATACTTTTCTGCAAGCATTTTTACAATAGGTGAGGCGTACAACTTGATTGTTGCAGGAGCATTAATAGGCGCCTCCCTATGCATAAGGTGTGTTTCCGATACAGCGTTTAAGCGGGTTGTGCGATACATGTTTTTAACAGGGATTACGATGGGGGTTGCCGGAGTTTCTCCACCACTGTATTTCGCGATTGTTCAGGGAATAATTTCCTCGACGGAGTTAATCTTAAGCGTAATCTGCATTATCCTGACTGTAATAACTCTTGCCATAGTTAGGCATCGAAAAATGCTCTGAGAAACAGGTGAATAACCACTATCGTGATTATGGAAAAAAGTTAATTACCACCTGAGTACATCATTTATGGAAATTGAATAAATCGAATATCCTAGCAGCAGGCGTTTTACTTATAGCATTGGGACTATATCTTCAAAGCACTCAGGGAATGATTAGGGAAACCATAGTAAATAACATTGGTGAAAACACATTCATATCGCTTGCAACTCTCCTTTTTTGGATTGGCTTGATAGTGGTGATAATTTCGATATTGATTAAGCCGAAGAGGCGGAAAATACTAATTCCTGCAGAAGCTGTTGAAGAGGCCCCCTACGGAGCTCAGGAAGAGGCGGAAACGGGTGAAGTAGAAACGGAACAAGCGTACGAGGAAACCACGCCCGAGGAGATTGTTGAAGAGCCCCTTAGGGAGGAAGAAGAGGAAGAGCCTAAGAAAATTAGTGAAGTAATCGGCTTCTGCCCAAGGTGTGGAGCTCCTGTTACCGAAGGAATAAGATACTGTAGGAAGTGCGGTTTAAAACTGAAGTGAAGAGTTAATTTTATAAGGGTAAAATAATTCTCATAGTAGGAATTGGGAAAAATAAAGGTAGCAATAGCCGGAGTAGGTAATTGCGCATCAGCCCTAGTCCAAGGAGTCCATTATTATAAGGAGAGAGGAGAGCAAATCGGCTTAGCGCATCCCGACGTAGGGGGATATCGACCGGAGGATATAGAGTTCGTAGCAGCATTCGACGTAGACCGTAGGAAGGTCGGTAAGGATTTGAGTGAAGCAATATTCGAGAAGCCGAATAACACTATCAGGTTCCAAGAAATCCCTAAGCTTGGAGTAACTGTGAAGAAGGGCCCTGTTCTAGATGGAGTAGGCAGATACTTGAAAGAAGTTATAAGGTTTTCTGAAGATAGTGATGTTGACGTCGTTGAGGAGTTGAAGTCTTCCGGAGCGGAAGTCTTAATAAACTATCTCCCCGTGGGGAGTGAGAAGGGAAGCAGGTTCTATGCTCAATCAGCCTTGGAGGCGGGTGTAGCATTCATCAACGCCATGCCGACTTTCATAGCGTCTTCTGAGGATTGGCAGAAGAAGTTTGAAGAAAGAGGACTGCCGATAGCTGGAGACGATGTGATGAGCCAGCTTGGTGCAACAGTCTTACACAAGACTCTGATCAAACTGCTTGTAGACAGGGGGGTTAAAGTCGACGAGTCGTATCAGCTCAACATAGGTGGGGACACGGACTTTCTGAATATGCTAGAACAGCAACGACTTGTTTCTAAGAGGGAGAGCAAGACTTCCGCGGTCAGAGCGATGTCCCCCTATGAGATGCCTCTGAGAATAGGCCCCAGCGACTATATTCCGTTTCTTGAAAACGAGAAGATATGCTACATATGGATTAAAGGTAAATACTTTGGGGGAGCGCCCCTAACCATAGATCTTAAGCTCTCAGTAATAGATTCTCCGAACAGTGCGGGAGTCATAATAGACGCTTTAAGAGGAGTTAAAGTAGCTCTAGACAGGGGTGTAAGCGGGCCTTTGATAAGCGTTTCCGCATACTGTTTCAAGCATCCTCCGGTCCAAATGCCCTATGAAGAAGCCAAGAGAAGGTTTGAAGAGTTTATAAGAGGAGAACGCGAAAGATAGCTTCTAAACACTCATTTGTTGCAAAATGGTTTCAGTTCGGTCATAAGTTAATACTGAGTTCTACAACAGCCTCACAACTGCTTCTCAATCTTTCAACTATATTTCTGTCTATATCTATGGCACTCTTATTGCTTTTGATTCCAACAGTCTTGTCGCAAACATACGAGCTTTTCCTGAATACCATTGTACGATCATCTTTAAAAGTGAGAGTAGGGTCGCCGTAGCAATAAAACTCGTCTACAAGGTCTCCAACGATTATTTTAACGCTTATTTTAACAGGTTTTCTGGCAGCGTTCTTAAAATCTTCCGATAGTGTTCGAGGAGACTTATCTGCGGAGACGATTAGAAAACAGTCTCCAGTCCTTCTAACTTCAACATCTCTAGTAATAGCCAGCGTAGTTGGGTGAGTAGCTCTTATGTTCTTATGCCCTCTTCCATGAACTGTCTCTATTACCGCATCCATATTCAATTAAAAACGGTTTTATCCTAGATTTAAGAAAATATCGTTCTAGGAAGAAGGATGGAGAATAGTTCAGATCCATATTTTGAAAGGAGAAGGAAGCTTGTGGAGCAACTCCTTGAAGAAGGAGTAATAAAATCGGAAAAGGTGAAGAATGCGATGCTGAGGGTCCCTAGGCATGAGTTCGTGTGGCCAGACCAGCTAAAGCATGCTTACGACGATATTCCCCTACCCCTGGGGGATACTAACCAGACGATATCGGCACCCCATATGGTTGCGTTAATGAATGAGCTCCTGGATGTTCAAGTGGGTGAAAAAATCCTTGAAGTGGGTACCGGCGGAGGGTATCATGCAGCTACCCTAGCTGTTTTAACCTGTCCTACTCTAGATTCTCCAAAGCCCCTGGTCTTCACGATTGAAATAAACCGTAGGCTGGTCGAGTTTGCGAAAAGAAACCTCTCCAGGCTCGGGTTTGACAAGGTTGTTAAAGTAATAGAGGGAGATGGGTCGAAGGGCTATTGGGAGGAGGCGCCGTACGATTGTATTTCAGTGACTGCTGCGGCGCCGAGAATCCCTGAGCCACTCATAAAGCAGTTAAAGCCCAATGGAAGGATGGTAATACCCGTCCAATCAGAGTTTTTCGAGCAGAACCTACTGCTTGTCAGGAAAGACGAGAAGGGAGAGGTTAGCACAGTTAACATGGGACCAGTGATATTTGTCCCGCTTAGGGGAGAATACGGCTTCTAGTTTAAAACCACTTTGATAAGACGCCTTCTGCAGGCTTTTTCTTCTTAACCTCTTCAATGGCTTTTGTAACCCTGTCTATAGAGAAATCATGCTCGTCATGCAGGAGCTTTATAACACCATTCTCATCCATGTCTCTCCACTCTAGCTCACCCAATTCCTTAACCTCAGGATGTAAGAAGAATTCCCTAGCCTCGTAATATCTCGAAATCTTAGACAAGTCTTCCCCATACTTCTTGAAAATATCTTCTAAGCTCAACCCGCTTCTAACAAGCTCCAGCGCCCTCTTAGGCCCAATGCCCTTTATGCCCTCGGTGTAATCAGTGCCTACTAGCAGAGCAATATCTATCAACTGTTCCCTGGTGATTGCCAACGTCTTCAAAGTCTCTTCCAGAGAAATCTCCTCCGGATTAACCTCCACATACGCTTTCTTACCTGGTAGCTTCCTTCTTCCCGTTATCGTGAGGTTTCTCACAAGCATCCTCCCCCCGAATAGGAGTGAGTCGAAATCCTGGCTCCCAACATAGTCTGCTACGCCTGTAGCAACCATGTGCGCAGCCTGAGCCTCTCCCTCCGACGGCGCGTGTACGACAGGTATGCCCATTAGTCGGATTAGCTTCTCAGCAGATTGAATAAGATACTCGTCTAGGGTCACGGACATCTGGGCATACTTACGGGCCTCCTCAATCCTTCCGGTTGCTAAGGCTTCCTCGTATTTCTTAGAGGCGCCCTCACGTAGCATCTTTCTTCTCTCCGCTTCCTCCCTCTTAATCTTTGGAGGCTCGCCGTCGAAGACGTAAATTGGTTTAAGCCCCGCCGAGAGAAAGTTGCATGTTCTATAAAATATCCCTGAGAGATGGCTTGTAATCCTTCCCTTACTATCCATTAAAGGCCTTCCGTCAGCCCCCCTTATTATAGTGAGAAACTGGTAGAGAGTATTATACATGTCTATCGCAACCCTCTTGTTAGCAAGGTTCTCTAGCCTTATCTCCCTCGCAGGGATTATGTCCCCCAGCTGAACACCCATTACATGTATGTAGAACTCAGGAGGCTATTAACGGTTTCGGGTTTAGAAGCCTGATTCAACCGCTGGGGTTGACAAGCTCCAGCCTTTGATCCTTCTTTCCTGAGGCAAAAACTCGAAGTATTCCTCTTATCTCCATTGCCATCAGCTCTCTCTCGACCTCAGAGACGCTTACTCTCCCTACGTCTTTCTCCAAACCTCTTAAAAGCTCCGAGAGAGTAATACTCTTCTTCTTTTCAAGGATGTCGAAAATGTAGTTTCTAAGCGGGATTATCCTTCTGTCTTCTTCGGATGCCCTAACCACCTTTCCAAACCTCCACTTTCCTAGTTACGCTCAATATTTCCATCTCAGAGACCCCGTTAGTATTCCTGATCTCCTCCTCAATCCTATCGGAAACCCCGTCTACTTCAGGAGCTTCTACGTTTAGCAGAAGTATTTTCATACCGAAGAAGTATTCTGCCACTTGATGAGCAACTATCCTACCGCTCTTTAAATTCTCTTCTATTCTCTTAAGGAGCCCGTCTAAGTCCGTAGTGTTCTCGTCGGGAAAAATCCTCATAGTGTAGATTATTTGCTTCATGGCTATTCTCCTCCAGCCCATGGGTTCGACGTAACCAACTTAATGTTTCTACACAACAACTCATCAACAATTCCTTCAAAAACTATATAAAGCTTTTCTCAGCATTTAGCAAGCACGATTCCAGTAGAAACCGTTTTAAAAACCTAGGGCATCGTGTAGCCGCATTTCGGGCATTTAACTTCCCTGGCGAATGTTCTACATTTCTCGCAACGCCATATGGTTACTTCGCCACAGTTAAAGCATGTGAACTTCACGTAACTCTCGTAAGGGTCTATCGGCCTATTGCATGACATGCATACTACCATTTTGCGCGCCGGATATGAATTAGCCGTATTAATAAGTTTAGCGGTAGAGGCTGTTGGAAAAGCTTAAGCCTCTTATCATGATTCTAAAAAGCGAATGAGTAGTTTCAGGTTCAAGCAATGTATAGTGGTTAGAGAGGATTTGAAAATGTCGCTAGGCAAGGCCTGCGCCCAGGTTGCGCACGCAGCAGTCTCAGCAGCTGAGGAAACCCGCAGGCTTAAACCCGAGTGGTTTGAAGAATGGCTTAAAGAGGGGCAGAGAAAAATAGTCCTGAGGGTTAAATCCCTGGAGGAGTTGTTTGAAATTAGGGACGAGGCTTTAAAAGAAGGGGTGGTAGCCTGCCTAATTTCCGACATGGGTCTTACGGAGCTGCCTCCTGGAACAGTAACCTGTTTGGGCTTGGGCCCAGCTCCAGAAGAGCTAATGAATAGGATTACTGGAGAGCTACCTCTATTATAGGGGGTTGACACTAAGGTTTATTAGGTTATTCTCGTTAGCGGAAACGTCTTGCCTGCAACGAAGCAGAAGAAAACAGATGTTCTCATAGAATTGGCTAAGCGTCGTGGAATATTCTGGCCCTCTTACGAGATATACGGTGGAGTTAAGGGTCTATTAACCTTAGGAAACGTGGGTTTCGAGATAAAAAGGCGTTTAGAAAACCTTTGGATAAAATACTTCGTATACTCTAGAAATTTTCAAATAATAGAGTCTCCAGTAATAGGTCCCAGACCGGTCTACGTCGCCTCAGGGCATGAAACCCAGTTTACAGATAAGGCGTTGAAATGCGAGAAATGCTGTTCAGTCTTCCGCGCCGACCATCTGTTAAGCGAAGTCGGCATTAATGTTCCTGAGGGAGCATCATTAGAGCATATAGATGAACTGGTTGCACATAACAAGGTTAAGTGTCCTAATTGCGGCGAGAATTTTTCAAAAGCTTTCCAATGGCTTTTAATGTTTAAGACAGAGATAGGAGTAGGCGACCCCGGCTACCTACGTCCCGAAACCGCCCAAGGCATATTCACAGAGTTCAAGAGGCTCTACGTCCACAGTAGGTCAAGCCTACCGCTTGGGGTTGCTCAGATAGGCAAGGTCTTCAGAAACGAGGTCTCGCCGAGGCAAGGCCCTATTCGACTAAGGGAATTTACCATAATGGAAGTCGAATTCTTCTTCGACCCGGAGACTAACACTGGGCCATTAGACGAAAAATACTTAGAAGAAACAATACCCGTATTGACAGCAGAGGACCAGGAAAAGGGTTTTTCAGGATTACGAAGCGTCAAGGTCAGAGACGCTGTTGAAAAAGGGTTTTTCAGCAACAACTGGATACCCTTCTTCCTAGTCCTCACAAAGAGCTTTCTCAAGGCCTTAGGGATACCGGATGGTTCCTACAGGTTTAGGGAGAAACTCCCAAGCGAAAGGGCTCACTACGCTAAACAACTTTTTGACTGCGAGGTTCTTCTAGAATCGTGGGGATGGACCGAGGTAGCAGGCTTCGCTTACAGAACTGACTATGACCTTTCTGGACACATGAGGGTTAGCGGCGAGGACATGAGCGTTTTTATTTCTTCAACCAATAAGAAGGTTGTGCCCCACGTAGTGGAGCCTAGCTTCGGCGCAGAAAGACTTCTCTACGCTCTCCTCGAATACAGCCTCAAAATTGAGGAAGACGGGCGAATCTACCTCTCCATACCTTCTTATCTATCGCCTTTTGACGTCTCTGTTTTCCCACTGCTTTCAAAACCGGATTTCATAGCTAAGGCCAAGGAGGTAGCATCTTATCTAAGCGATTTCAAAGTAAACTTTGATGATTCGGGAAGTATCGGTCGCAGATATGCTAGAGCCGATGAAATAGGCATCCCATTTGCAGTAACTATAGACCACCAGACTTTTTCAGACGACACTGTAACACTAAGGTTTAGAGATACTAAGGAGCAGAAGAGGATAAGCATAGCCAGCCTGCCTACGGAGCTCGCTAGACTGCTTTCAACGCCAAAACCTTTGGTTTAAAATTAAACGGTTATAAAAAACTCGAAAAAATAGTTACCCCTCAGAAAAAGCTTAAAACTCTGAATAGCTTTGTAAATAATTAGGGAAACAGGATAGCTGAGAAATGTACCCCACTGAGACAACACTACGGCTTAAGCGACAACTCCTGCAAACATGCCAGGAGCTTGCGAGGTATGCTGTAGACTCTGTGAGAGAAGTCCATAATCTTGTTTTAGCATGTTTCGACGACGATGTTTCGAAACTGGACGAGTCTTTAAACAATATAGTTGCTCTCAAAAACAAGTCGATAGAGACTAAGAGAAGTCTTTCAAACGATCTTGTTGAAGCAGGGGCCATAATGGTGAGCAGGGAGGATTTTCTTAGATTAGCATCGCCGCTAACTGGAATACCGGATCTCTGCGAAGGAATAATATATAGGCTTAGGGAATTCTTCCTCAGAAAGAAGACTGTAGAAAAAGGTTTGAAAGAGCATTTTAAAGAGTTAACGATTAAGGCTCTGGATACTGTTGTGAAGATGAGGGAGACCATATTTACACTAGGCTTTGAAACTTCAAAAATACAGGATTTTGCAAGGAATGTTGAAACATGTGAAAAGGAGGTTGACAGCCTCTTCAGATCCCTTGAGATAAAGATAATATTTTCAAAAGCAGATACCCCCACGATCCTACTCCTCAAGGATGTTGCAAACCTTATCGAGGAAGTCGTAGACAGGGCTGCAGACGCTGCAGACGCTGCAAGAGTATTATCTCTAAGCGTTTTCTAAGCAAGGTGTTTAAGAGATGAACAGTACATCAGCTGAAATAATTGCTGAACTGGTAGGAGACCGCTTGATAATATGGGATATTACACACTCGCAAGAACTATACAAAACGGGCTTCTTCGGCAAGCCTGTCGGCATTCCAAAACCCAAGGATTTTAATTTCAACGCCCCCCTAACGTTAGACTTGTTCGAGGGACTATACCTTTTGGAAAAAGGGGTGATAAAAATCGTTAACAGAGAGGGAAAGGAAGTTACTTCAGAACAATTACTGAGAATAGCCTCCAGAATACACGAGGATTTTAAAAGCAAATTCATAGTTTACAGAGACCTTAGGAACAAGGGGTTTGTAGTCACGCCGGGGATAAAATTCGGATGCGATTTCGCAATCTACGAACACGGGCCGGGGATAGATCATGCACCAGCAATACTCGAAGTCAAGAAGGCTGATGACAAGATAGATGCACCGGACTTCATTCGCGCAGGAAGGCTTGCAACATCTGTGAAAAAACTGTTTGTTTTTGCAATCGCCGACGTGAAGAATAATGATGTAAAGTACCTAGTGTCTAAATGGTGGAAAGCATAAAAATATATAATTATAATATACTATATACTATACTAAAATTACTAGTTCAAGTAACCGTCTCGTCAAAGTTTTTCAAGATAATCCGAGTTTTAAACCATGCGCTCGAGTACGTGTTTCTTCAAACCTTCTATTAAGTTAGGATCAAGCGAGTTTATGACTTTGAATATCCTCGCGTCAGTAACCTTGTAAAGCCTTTTATTCCCAACTTTGCTTTCCTCAACCATCCCGCACTCCTTAAGTATCTTAAGATGGCGTGAGACCGCTGGTTGAACAACACCTGTCTTCTTAACTATATCACTAACATATTTTCCTCCTCCTCTAAGAAGTTCAATAATCTCCAATCTGGCAGGATCGCTTAAAGCCTTAAACACTTTTGCTTTGAATACCTCAGGCTTCTTCCCTTGCTTCATGGCTCCAATACTATGAAATACGTTATATTTAAGTATTAACCGTTAAAAGAAAAAATAACAAAAGTTAATTAGAGGCCTTTAATAAAAAAACTAATGCTTCTAAAGCAGATAAATGGAAGTTGAATGGGAAGATAATTAATTAATCATATAAAATCTTCAAGTCAAATCGAGACATAATGTTACATATTAGACATGCTTTTTGAATTTTTTAGAAAAACATCCCGCGGGCTGGATTTGAACCAGCGACACTCCGGTTTCTGTATGCCCGGTAGGCTGAACGCCCCCACCCGCGGTGGAGGACTACAGCCGGAAGCTCTACCAGGCTGAGCTACCGCGGGGGACATTTTCTTCTACGCCTAATCCTTATTTAACTTTTTTCCTAAGGTTTTAAGCCCGATTGAGAATAATCCTAGAACTTTGTGTCAAGGCATAATAGGGTTTAAATTATCGATAAGCTGTTATCGTATGGAGGGCCTTAGCCGACTTGTTATCATCATAAGAAAGCTTGTTTTTGGCTAATCCCCCTATTTCCCAGGTTGAAAAACATCTTCCCATAGTTTCTTTTCCCCGAGGGGAAACGTTTATTACCACCTTTTCCATACCCCCACTCGACGCTGCTTGGTTAGTAAGAAAAACATCAGTAAAGTGAATATACTCGATCATGTTTTAGTACCCCGTCACCGGGTTTTATCTACTGAGGAGAAGGAAGCCCTTCTAAAGAAGTACAAGATTAAGCCCTCCCAGTTGCCCAAGATGCTTAACAGCGATCCTGTTGCGATAGCAATAGGAGCTAAGCCAGGGGATATTGTTGAAGTAGTTAGGAAAAGCGCAGTTGCCGGAGAGACCCTAGCGTACCGCGTAGTGGTAGAGGGTTGAGGAGTATGGCTGAGGAGCTTAGTGAATCAGACCTGTGGGTAGTTGCCGAGCAATATATCAAGAGCATCGGGTTGGCGAGGCATCATATAGATTCGTTCAACGAGTTCGTAGACAAGGATATGCAGAAGATAGTCGACGAAGTTAAGAATGTAGAGGTTACTGTAGAGGATAAGACTATTCGCGTAGAGTTTGGGGAGATACGTGTCCATGTTCCGAGGATCGTAGAGCCGAGTGGTGCTGTGAGAAACGTGTATCCTATGGAGGCGAGGATGAGGAATTTCACATACTCCGCCCCAGTTTACTTAGAGATTAAGGAGTTGAGAGACGGTAGGGAGACGAGGCAGGAGGCTTTGATAGGTGAGATCCCGATCATGGTTAACTCAAGATATTGCGCACTCGCTGGTCTTAGTCCAGAGGCAAGGATTAGGCTTGGAGAAGACCCTTATGACCCCGGTGGCTACTTCGTAATAAACGGCTCCGAGAGAGTTATTGTTGGTGTTGAAGACCTTGCTCCGAACAGGATAATTCTTGAGGAGAAGAAGATAGGTCCCTACTCCTTCTACATTGCACGCGTGTTCTCCACTACCGTAGGCTATAGGACTAGGGTTGAGGTGAGGTTGAAAGGACAGAGCAACGAGCTCAAGGTCTACCTTCCTGGTGTCGGGCAGGAGATCCCCTTTGTAGTAATGCTGAGGGCTCTTGGAATGGTTTCAGACAGGGAGATAGCAGAGCATGTTTCACCCTTCCCTGAAATCCAAGAATTATTGGCGCCTTCTTTCGACGCTGCGCAGAATATTATGAGTAAGGAGGATGCTATAATGTACATAGGTAACAGGGTTGCCTACGGCCAGTCTGATAAGGTTCGCTTGAACAAGACTCAGAACGTTCTTGACAAGATCCTACTGCCCCACATTGGTATGGATGAGTCTGCAAGATACAGTAAGGCGCTTTTCCTCTGTGAAATGGCTGAGAGAATTCTAGCTATGAAGCTTGGCTGGCGTCCCCCAGATGACAAGGACCATTATAAGAATAAGAGGATTAGGCTTGCCGGCGGGCTTCTCGCAGAGCTTTTCAGAACATCCTTCAGAAGGATGGTTAGAGATTTTAGGTACCAGCTTGAAAAGTTCAGCCTCAGGCATAGAGCAATATACTCTTTCTCAAACCTGATCACTACTAGTCTGATCACAGATTCCATTAACCAGGCTATGGCTACTGGAAACTGGGGGAAGAGGCTTGTCGGCGTCACTCAATTGTTAGACAGGACTAATTATCTCTCTGTCCTAAGTCATCTGAGGAGAATCCAATCGCCGTTGAGCAGGAGCCAGTCCAACTTTGACGCCAGGGACCTGCATCCTACTCAATGGGGCAAACTAGACCCGAACGAGACTCCTGAGGGCGTGAATTGTGGGCTTGTGAAGAATATGAGCATAGGCACACAGGTCTCCGTATCAGCAGACAAGTCCGTGCTTGACAAGATTCTTTCAAAATTCGGCTTAGTGCCTGTGACCAAGGCTGACCCGGCGACCCGTTCCACGGCTGCGAAAATATTCATAGACGGCGTTCTAGTCGGCTATTCTCACTCGGGAGAAGCTCTGGTTAAGGAGATCAGGGGGCTGAGGAGGAGGGGGGTAATACCGCCGGAGATAAATGTAGCATATTACGAGTTTAACTACGGCGGCAGGATTGTTAAGGAGATATATTTCAACGCCGATCCTGGGAGGGTCAGGAGGCCTCTCATAGTTGTTGAAGAGGGACAGGTTAAGCTCACCAAGGATCATGTTTCGAAACTCGTCCTTGGCAAGATGAGTTTTGAAGACCTTGTTACCAATGGAGTGGTAGAATTTCTAGATGCCGATGAAGAGGAGAACGCTATCATAGCAATGTCTTTAAAAGATGTTACGAGTGAAACAACGCATCTGGAGATAAGCCCAATACTCATGTTTGGCGTCGTCTCATCATCCATCCCCTTCGCAGAGCACAACCACTCACCTAGGAATACTTACGAGGCAGCGATGGCTAAGCAGGCACTCGGGCTTCCGTTCGCCAACATCAGCAATTCTTTCTACACTACTTTCCACGTTATGACGTATCCTCAGATACCCTTGGTAGTCTCTAGAGTCGACCCGATCATAGGCTTAGATAAGAGGCCTATCGGTCAGAATTTCATGGTTGCAGTACTATCTCATCCGTATAATATGGAGGATGCTATAGTTTTAAACGCAGCATCTATTCAGCGTGGCTTAGCAAGATCAACCACTTACAAGTCTTACGAGGTTGAGGCCAGAAGGTACCCAATGGGTGAAGTAGACAGGATAGAGAAGCCTGATTCACAGGTAAGGGGTTATAGGGGAGACGAGGCTTATGCTAAGATAGAGGATGATGGCATAGTCTCGGTTGAGGCAGAGGTTAAAGGCGGGGAAGTCATTGTTGGCAGGTCAAGCCCGCCAAGATTCTTCGAAGAATACAAGGAGCTTGTTTTCCAAGCACCTGCTCGGAGAGACTCTTCCGTCGCTCTGAAACCGTCTGAGAGCGGTTACGTGGACAGTGTGATTATAACAGAGGATTTAGAGAACGATAGGCTGATAAAAGTTAGAATCAGAGACCACAGGATTCCGGAGATAGGTGATAAGTTTGCCTCCAGGTCGGGTCAGAAAGGAGTCATTGGAATGCTCGTCCCTCAGACAGATATGCCCTTCACAGAAGACGGATTAGTCCCAGACCTCTTGATAAACCCGCATGCAATCCCGTCTAGAATGACGATAAGCCATTTCCTCGAGTCATTGTTTGGTGTTGCCGCAGCCCTTGAGGGAAGGCAAATGGACGGCACTACTTTCATACATACTCCGGAGCAGGAGATTCAGAAGATTCTTGAAGCACACGGTTTCTCACCGTACGGCGAGTTCGATTTCATAGACGGGGTCACCGGGAAACGCTTCAGAGCAAAGGTTTTCATGGGAATAATTTACTATCAGAGGCTTCATCACATGGTTAAGGACAAGATGCACGCAAGAGCTAGGGGGCAGGTCCAGATGCTTACGCATCAGCCTACTGAGGGAAGGTCCAGGGGCGGCGGCTTAAGGTTTGGAGAGATGGAGAGAGACTGTCTAGTAGGACACGGTGCAGCTAGGCTTCTCCAAGACAGACTCTTAGAGGAATCTGATAGAACAATAGTGTACGTTTGCGAGAAATGCGGAACCTTTGCTTATTACGATGCTAAGCAGAAGAAACACGTCTGCCCACTATGTGAAAAGGGGAAGGATATAAGCGGCGTAGAAATGTCCTACGCATTCAAGCTCCTGCTTCAGGAGTTGATGAGCCTCGGAATATTTCCGAGGCTAAGAGTTAGGGAGAGGGTGTAGGAGAATGAGCCAGGAAGTTGAGATAAAGCAACTGGATTCGATAAAGTTTGGAGTACTATCCCCGACAGAGATAAGGAGGCTCTCTGTGATGGAAATAACAACAGACGAGACTTATGACCAGGACGGTCTCTCCGTCCCAGGCGGGATAATGGATACGCGCTTAGGAACCATAGAGCCGAGGCAGAGATGCAAGACCTGCGGCAACTTACCCGACAAATGTCCGGGACACTTCGGGCACATAGAGTTACCCGTCCCAGTGATACACGTTTCGTTCGCACGAGAAATTGAACGCGTTCTGCAATCAACTTGCAGGCAATGCGGCAGAATATTGCTGCCAAACGACAGGATAAACTATTACAGGGAGAAGATGAAGGAGTACGAGGAGTTATACGGCATCGTGCCCGAGCAGATTTTCGACCAGATAAAGGATGAGGTTAGGAGGGCCAACAGGTGCCCGCATTGCGGGGCTGAGAAATACCAGATAAAGCTCGAGAGGCCTACGAAGTTCTACGAGAGAGACCCAGACGGGGCCCTTAGGCTTCTAAACTCCCGGATAATAAGGGAGCGTTTAAACTCAATCCCCAACGACGACCTTAGGCTTCTAAACATAGATCCTGAGGTTGCTCATCCAGCGTGGTACGTCATAGAAGTCCTGCCGGTTCCACCCATCCAGGTTAGACCCTCCATAATACTTGAAACCGGCGAGAGGTCTGAAGACGATTTGACGCATAAGCTTGTCGACATAATAAGGACAGCGCGTAGAATAAGGGAGTACATAGAGTCTGGAGCATCCCCCTTGATAATACAGGACCATGAGGACCTCCTACAGTATCACGTGACGACTTATTTCGACAACGAAGCCGTGGGAGTACTCCCGGCACAGCACAGGACGCGTAAGACGCTGAGGACGCTAGCGCAAAGGCTGAAGGGAAAGGAGGGGCGTTTCAGGAAAAACCTCTCAGGGAAAAGAGTTGACTTCTCCGCTAGGACGGTAATATCTCCCGACCCCTATATCGATATTGATGAAGTCGGCGTCCCAGTGGAGGTTGCTAAAATACTCACAGTGCCTGAGAGGGTCACCTACTGGAATAGGGACCGGTTGATGCAGCTCGTCAGAAACGGGCCGTTTACACACCCTGGTTCAGAGTACATAATTAGGCCGAGTGGTGCTAAGCATAAGCTTCAGTTTGTTGAGAACAGAGATTCCCTCGCTGAAGCACTTGACATAGGTTTCGTTGTTGAAAGACACTTGTTAGACGGGGATTTCGTGATTTTCAACAGGCAGCCTTCGCTCCACCGTCTCTCAATGCTCGGACACAGAGTGAGAGTACTCCCGGGGAAGACTTTTAGACTGAACCCAAGCGTCTGCCCGCCTTACAACGCTGACTTCGACGGTGATGAGATGAACCTCCATGTGCCGCAGAGCCTCGAGGCCTCCGTTGAGACAAGCATGCTCCTAGGAGTTAAGAATCACTATCTTACTCCAAGGTATGGCGCACCCATTATGGGTGCGATAAGGGACTTCATAACAGGAGCCTACCTCCTCACTCGGAAAGACACCTATTTTACTAAAGAGGAGTTTGCGAGAATAGTGTATGCTGCAGGCTATGAGGGCGAGCTTCCTGAGCCCGAGGTCAAGACGCCAGAACCTTTGTGGTCGGGTCGGCAGGCAGTCAGCCTTCTGCTTAGGAAGGACTTTAACTATGTGAATAAGACTAGCGTGGGAGATACTGCGAGCAAGGAGGAGGCGGAGATAGTTATAAAGAACGGTAAAATAGTATCCGGAGTTATCGACAAAGCCTCCATAGGAGCTGAGAAAGCGGACACTATCCTGCACAGGATAATAAAAAAGTATGGAGCTGAGGAAGGCCACAGATTCGTCTCATCATTCGAGAAAATGGTTAGGGAATTCCTTCTTCTAAGAGGCTTCAGCTTTAGTTATAGGGATGTAGAACTGCCTAAGAGTGTTCAGGAAAAAGTTAGTAAAGAAGTGGCCCAGGCCGATGCTGAGGTGGATAAGCTGCTTGAAGAGTGGAAGAAGGGCAAGATAAAGAGGATCCCTGGGATGAGCGAGGAGGAGAGCCTAGAGGCCTACATAATGGATGCTCTTTCAAACGTTAGGAGCAGAGTTGGAGCCCTTGTCTCTTCGGCCTTGGGGCTGGATAACAGTATGGTAGTGATGACTAAGACCGGTGCGAGGGGTTCAGACCTTAACGTCGGGCAAATATCCGGCTGCCTGGGACAACAGGCTCTAAGAGGTAAGAGAATATTCAAGGGGTATTTTGAGAGACCTCTTCCGCATTTCCACAGGGGAGACCTAGGCCCCCTTGCAAGAGGATTCATAAAGGCTAATTATTACATGGGTCTTTCACCAATAGAGCTCTTCTACCACTCCATGAGCGGACGAGAGTCCCTTGTGGACACTGCGGTTAGAACCCAGCAGAGCGGATATTTGCAGCGCAGATTAATACATGCACTGGAATCCCTTAGAGTAGAGTACGACGGGACTGTGAGAGACTCCTACGGGAATATAGTTGACATAATATACGGCGACGATGGCGTAGACCCGTCTAAGAGCGATCATGGAAAGTCTGTCGATGCTTTCAGAATACTTGAAGAATACTTGTTGTCCCTACCGAAAAAGGGCAATCCAGCAAGCAGACAGGCCGTTAAGAAGATGATCGAGGAACATGGCAGAATACTTCCGCTCAACGTCAAGAAGGAGACTTTCCACGCGATAATCTCTAAGCGTCTCCCGGCTTCAGTCGCTAGGAAAGTTGTGGAAAGGGTTGTTGAAGAGTATAAGCGGGCGCTTGTAGAAGCTGGTGAAAGCGTCGGGATCGTTGCAGCACAATCTATAGGAGAACCCGGCACCCAGATGACTCTGAGAACCTTCCACTACGCTGGCGTAAGAGAGGCGAATGTGACCCTGGGACTGCCAAGGCTTATCGAACTGCTTGACGCTAGGAAGACGCCGAAGACGCCGATGATGACGGTTTACCTGAAGAAACCGTATAACGAGGATTATAGCAGAGCACTCAGAGTCGCTAAGAAAATGGTTTACACGACGATTGAGGACGTGGCTAGAATAGGTTTGAAATCAACCACGGCATACGACTATCTCGTCATATATCCAGTTAAAGAATGGCTGGCCGAAAGAGGGCTTTCTGAAGAAGACTTACAGAAGGTCTTTAAGACGCTCAACATAAAGTTTAACGTTAAGAGCGACGGCACTATTGAAATACCAATTAAGAACGATGCTGAGAAGTTTGAAGCCAAGATAAGAAAGACTCCAGTAAGCGGAATAACCGGAGTAAAAGGAGTCTTATTGAAGGAGGAGAACAAGGAGTACTGTATAATAACGGAGGGGAGTAATCTCGCAGAGGTCTTTAACATTCCGGAGGTGGATTACACAAGGACGGTGAGCAATGACATCCATGAGATAGCGGAGGTGCTCGGCATAGAAGCAGCCAGGGCTGCTTTAATAAACGAAATGTGGAAGACGCTTAATGAACAGGGTCTGGACGTTGACTGGAGACACCTCTCGCTCGTCGCTAGTGCGATGACTCAAGACGGGACTGTTAAACAGATAGGTAGACACGGAGTGAGCGGGAGCAAGCAGAGCGTCCTAGCTAAAGCAGCTTTCGAAAGAGCTGTTCAAGTCCTAGTTGAGGGGGCTGTAGCAGGCATGGAGGATAAGCTCCTCGGCATGACTGAGAGAGTGCTCGCAGGCTCTGAGATCTACGCTGGAACAGGCATGGTCAAGGTATATGTTGATATAGAAGGCTTTACGAGGAGTAGGAGTGATCCTGAAGATGTCGGAGGAGAAAGCGTCTCTAAGCAGCAAGCTTGAGCTCCTTGCTAAGACAGGCAGTTTCGTAACTGGTTTCAACGAGGTCTATAGGCTTGTGCTACGAGGTAAGCTGGAGGGAGTAATATATATCTCGAAACTGCCGGAGCCGTATCTTGGGATGCTTAAAAACGCTCTGGATCTTTCCAAGACTCCGTCTATAGTCTATGAGGGGTCTCGCGTAGCATTAGGAAAGGCGTTAAGCTTAAAATACCCGGTTGCAGTTGTAGGAATAGTAGATCAGGGAGAATCAAGGATACTGGAGGACCGTAAGTAAACATGTCGAGTAAGAGTGATGTGAAAGTAAGCTGGTCAAACCAGGAGCTGAGCTACATCGGCTTCTTCGAGAATGCTACTGGAGCTAGAGTAGTTGATTGTCTAATAACCAATAATGATAAAACGGTCTTCTTCCTGCTTAAGTCGGAGGATTTCGAAAGGATTAGAAACAGCTGCAAGATTTTACTCCAGCACTTCTCTAAAAGAATAGGTAAGGAGGTGCATGTGATAGGTTTCCACGAAGACCTTGAAACCTTTCTCAGGCAAGCCCTCTATCCTGCTAGGGTGCTCAACGTACAGATTGAAAACGGGGTCAAGGGTGGGAGAGTAGTCTACGTGACAGTTAGCGAAATGGATAAGGGTAGGGCAATAGGTAGGAACGGCTTCAGAATACAGGGCATAAGGGAATTCGCAAAAAGATATTTTGGAGTAATCGATGTTAAAATACGTTAGGCAAGAAGATTAATAAGGTGCTTCTAAAACAATCCCCCTCGGGATTGGGAAGAGGAGAATTCGCAGCCAGGAAGCTGGTACTCGTTCATAAGAAGTTCAGGTGGAGCTCTAGATACTATACTAAGAGGGTTCTGCGGCTTAAGGAGCTTTACGACCCATTGGAGGGGGCTCCCATGGCGAGGGGCATAGTTTTGGAAAAAGTTGGGATAGCAAGTAAGCAACCCAATAGCGCTGTGAGAAAATGTGTCAGAGTCCAGTTGATAAAAAACGGGAAGGAGGTTACTGCATTCGTGCCAAAGGACGGGGCTCTAAACTTCATAAACGAAAGGGATGAGGTTATTATCGCGGGCATAGGGGGCACTCTCGGAAGGTCGATGGGAGATATTCCCGGAGTAAGGTACAAGGTTATAAGCGTCAACGGCGTATCCCTAGACGCGCTCCTGAAAGGTAAGAAGCAAAAGCCCACAAGGTAAAAACTTTTATAGACTCAGCAACGCATGCACTGCCCAGCTTGGCTAAGCCGAGTATAGGGTGTAAACTATTCGACAAGTGGAGTTTCGAAGGGATTGAAGTAAGGGACCCTGGGCTAGCCCAAGTGGTAAGCCTTAAACCCGTTAGAATCCCCCATTCAGGCGGGAGGCATGAGAAAAGGAAATTCTGGAAGTATAACGTGAACATTGTTGAACGCTTAACGAACAGGATTGCTCAGACAGCCAGAGCAGGGGGAAGAAAAGCTAAGGCGATAAACATAGTTAAGGATGCTTTCGAAATAATAAGCCTTCAAACGGGCAGGAACCCCATAGAGATTCTCGTCGAAGCAATCGTAAACTCTGCCCCGAGGGAAGACACCACAAGGGTAAGCTACGGCGGCATAGTCTACTACCAGTCTGTAGACATCTCGCCTGGTAGGAGAGTAGACCTTGCGATAAGAAACATCGTGGACGGGGCTAAGATGAAGAGCTTTAAAAACAGGAAGACGATTGCGGAGGCACTTGCCGAAGAAATAATCAACGCTGCCAACAACGATGACTCCAGTTATGCGGTCTCCAGGAAGAAGGAGCTGGAGAGACACGCCGAAGCCTCGCGTTAGATTTCAAGACTAGCCTGATTTTCAAGTGCCGAATGTGAAAAAACTTATAATCTAAGCCTCTTGAATAATCGAATATGGGGATATTTGAGGAAAAGCTTGAAAAAGCGGAAACCGCCTTCAACTTTGAGGATGTCATTCTACTACCGGGGTTTTCACAGATAGAGCCTAGGGAAATAGATTTGAAAACAAGTTTTTCAAAAAATATTCCGATAAACATTCCTTTCGTCTCATCGCCGATGGATACTGTGACCGAGTCTGAGATGGCGATAGCCCTCGCAAGACATGGTGGAATAGGCGTTGTGCACAGGAACTGCACTGCTGAAGAGGAGCTGGAGATGGTTAAAGCCGTAAAAAGAGCTGAGTCTTTCATAATCAGGGATGTGATAACGATAAACAAAGAGGCTACTGTCGGAGAAGCTGCAGAAATAATGAGGAGACATAAGATATCTGGGCTCCCCGTTGTTGAGAACAATAGGCTAATCGGGATAATAACTGGAAGGGATGTGAGGTTCACAAACCCCTCGATAAAGGTGGAGGAGGCTATGACTAGGGATGTCGTAGTAGCAAGCCCAAGCGTAACTCCCGAGGAGGCTGTAGAGCTAATGAAGAGGCACAGAGTTGAGAAGCTGCCGGTTGTAGATGATAACAAGAGGCTCGTTGGACTAATAACCTATAAGGATGTGGCGCTCAGAGGGGAATATAAGGAGGCGACTAGAGACTCCGAGGGTAGGCTGAGAGTTGCTGCAGCAGTATCCCCGTTCGACGTCGATAGGGCCAGGATGCTGGCGAAGCATGCAGATGCTCTGGTAATAGACGTCGCGCACTTCCACAATAGGAACGTTATAGAAGCAACACGAAAGCTTGTGAAAGAAGTGGACGTAGACATTGTAGTCGGGAGCCTGGGTACCAAGCAGGGAGTACTGGACTCAGTATCCAGAATAGAAAGCGTCTCCGGGCTCAGGATAGGGATTGGAAGCGGCTCAGCATGCATAACGACAGAGATTACTAGAGCAGGAGCACCCACGCTCTTCGCAGTAGCCCAGGCTGCAGACGCCCTTGAAGAACTTGGTTTGAAAATACCGGTGATTGCAGACGGGGGAGTTAGGAACCCGGGGGATGTTGCGCTAGCAATAGCCTTAGGAGCATCATGCGCCATGTTGGGATATGTGTTAGCAGGATGCAAGGAGAGCCCGAGCCCCATGACCATAATAAACGGCAAGTACTTCAAGCTTCACAGAGGCATGGGAAGCCAGCCGGCGAGGCAGAAGAGAATGGCGTTGGATAGGTATGCAACGCTGGCTAAAGAAATACCTGAGGGTACTGAAATCTGGGTGCCTTACCGTGGAGACGTAGCTTCAGTGATAAGCGAGTTCACAGCAGGAATAAGAGCAGCAATGGGCTACGCCGGAGCCTCCAACATCGAGGAGCTTAAGAAGAAGGGGAGAATCGCAAAAATAGTTTCGCGAAGAGACAGAAGCCAAGCGAGCCCAAGCATTATACTGTAGGAATCGGCAGGTCATGAAAGCCAAGCTCGCTCCCGAGGGAGGGATGTCGAGCTTATTGAAAGTTTTAACGCATGTTTTAGACCCTCCATTTCGATCGAAATATTTTCAGGTAACTCGTTCGATCACAAGGCATCTCCTATTTCCCATTAGAGCTTACACCCCTTAGAAAGAGGAGCTTACTAGTCCGGTGATGATTAAAAAGCTATTCTTAGGATTTTTAACTTTTAATTATCATTGTATTTTTTTCCTCATATTTTCTTTTTGCATCGTATGGGGAAAGAGGATTTCGTGAACCTCTCAAACCTCTTCTTCTCCTCCGTGGTTAATACTAATTTGAAATCTTTAATTCTCATGCATAAGCCCCGTTTCTCAACTGCACGAGTTCCTGAACCTTTGGAACGGTGAGGCTCCCTATAATGGATATGGAGAAAGAAACAGCATAGACTATTTCTTAACAAAAAACTAGCCAGTATATGACAAGATAAAAATCAATATTACGGATATGTAGTATACCATGACGAAGATTTATCTATTCCTTCTATCATCGAGCCCAGTGAAATTCCGTTCTCGGACAGTATTATAGTTCTACCGTACAAGCCTTGTTTTATAGGATGAGCTATTTGACCAGGAATTCCAAATATTACAAACTCTTTTCCAGTCATAACTCCAGAGGCAACTTCATACACAGGATATGCATAAGCTGTTGGCTCATCCTAGTAGGTGAAAACTATCTTCAATCCACCTATTCTCGCTTTTCACTAAGATTTAATCGACATAGCGCAAGAATATCCATTAACTTATGCTTCTCTTTTCTTACCATACGAGTTTGAAATAACATACCAAATACCTAAATCATCTATTGCTGAAGCCAAGAGTTTTTATTGAACGTCATCTGAATTGGATGGCTTTCATCACCGGTATCCTCGCAACAGTTATTGCAGAAATAACTCTTAACTCAAGCTGTAAGAGATGAAAATGATTATGACTGTTGATTAACATACCATACACCACTCATACATATTATAAAAATAGCCTTTAACAAAGCCCTTTCCACCTCCTTAAAACCCTAAACCTTAAATATCCCTCTATGAAGCTATTGGGACAGCAAGGAGGAAAGAAAAAAGATGAGTTCGTCAAGCAAACCACATCTGAATCTTGTGGTATGCGGACATGTGGATCACGGCAAGAGTACTACTACTGGTCACTTGCTCTACTTGACTGGTTATGTTGACGAGAGGAAGATGAGGGAGCTGGAGGCAGAGTCTGCTAAGACTGGTCTCGGCGATACTTTCAAGTTCGCGTGGGTTCTCGACAAGCTGAAGGAGGAGCGCGAGCGCGGTGTAACCATTGACGCGGCCTACGTAAAGTTTGAAACAAAGAAATATTACTATACTATTATAGATGCTCCTGGACATAGGGATTTCGTGAAGAATATGATTACTGGCGCTAGTCAGGCCGATAGCGCTTTGCTCATTGTTTCTGCGAAGAAGGGAGAGTTCGAAGCCGGCGTTAGTCCTGAGGGTCAGACTACTGAGCATGCTTTCCTGCTGTTTACTCTCGGTGTTAGGCAGATTGTTATCGGTGTTAACAAGATGGATGATCCTTCTGTTAACTGGAGCCAGGATAGGTTTAACGAGGTTAAGAAGAATATTGAGGATTTGCTGAGGCGTATTGGTTTTAACCTTGAGAAGAACCCGATTCCGATTATTCCTATTAGTGGCTGGACTGGTGATAATCTTGTTAAGCCTAGTGATAAGATGCCTTGGTATAAGGGTCCCACTTTGATTGATGCTCTTGACGCGTTTCAGCCTCCGCCTAGGCCTGTTGACAAGCCGTTGAGGATTCCGCTTCAGCAGGTTTTCACTATTCCTGGTGTTGGCACCGTTCCCGCTGGCAGGGTTGAGACCGGTGTGTTGAAGCCTAATACTAGGGTTGTTATTAGACCTCTGGATAAGATTGTTGAGTTGAAAACTATTGAGATGCATCACACGCAGCTTGAGAAGGCTGAGCCTGGTGATAATGTTGGTATGGCTGTTAAGGGGGTTTCTAAGCAGGAGTTGAGGAGGGGCATGGTTATGGGTTATCCTGATAACCCGCCGACTGTCGCAAAGTCTTTCATAGGCAGGATTATCGTTATTAGGCATCCGACTGCTATCGCCGCCGGCTACACTCCTGTGCTTCACGTGCATACTGAGCAGGTTGCTTGTACTTTCGAGGAGCTTCAGAAGAAGATTGATCCTCGTACTGGTGCGGTTATTCAGGAGAAGCCTGATTTCCTGAAGACTGGTGACGCTGCGATCGTGAAGTTTAGGCCTTTGAGGCCGATTGCTATCGAGGTTTACTCAGAGTTCCCGCAGCTTGGAAGGTTTGCTATCAGAGATATGGGGATGACTATCGCTGCCGGCATCGTGACTGAGATCCCTGAGAGGGTTCCATTTGAGGCTAAGTAGTACTCTGGTTTTTTAACGGTGCCTTTTATTTTTACCCCTATTGTTTTTTAAGTAGCGTCTTTTGACTTCTGTAGCGCTGGTTTTCGATTCTAATTGCATGCTGAGCGTGGCGAAGGAGATGGGGGCCTGCTGCGGGAACCGGATTAGGCGACGAAGTTATACTTTACTCGGATACAGTATGAGAGAGTTGGAAATTCTTTCAAGGGCTGAGGCTGTCGACATTTTGCGTCGCCTCTCCACCGGCTAGGTTTAGGAAGCTGAATGAGGCTTTGAGAAACAGCAGAACTCTGACCAGGAGGCTGAGCGATTTGAGTGCGAGAGTCCTAATACGGAGGACCGGGTTGGAGTATAGGATAACTGAGAAGGATTTAGACGCCCTGCTTGGGACAGTCGAGGCTGGGGAATCAGCCAGTCAAGAGCTAGCCAGGGTCAGGTACGGATGGCTGAGGATTCCACTGAAGCGTCTGACTGAACTTTTTTGAAGGAGTTTGGTGCGATCTGATTTTCCTCGTCGTTTACAGTTCCTCTCTGAAAGACTCCTTTAAACCCTGAGAAAGCGATGCCGACTTGTTCTCATCCTTGAGGACGATTCTAAAAACGTTTGGAGGCTTGAAGCAAGCATATTCAAAGAATTCTTCTATATATGCGTGCTTAACTCCAGCCTAGTTTTCCAAGGAAACGATACGTATCTCAATACTCGATGTATCTCAGGATACTGGCCTGTTCCTCAGGGCTTCGAACATGCTTCTTAGCAAGATTGCAGAACCTTCTGGCTAGGGAGAGCCTCGTGTTCCTATCTTCCTCTTTGTTTAGAGCCAGCTCGCCTGATAAAAACTCCTCTAATAAGACGTGGAGGTCTAGGCCTTCCCCCCTTCTTTTATCAACGTACTGCAGGAATGCTTTGAAAAGAATCATCGAATAGTCGTTTATCTTTCTGAGGCTACTTAATGTTTTAAGCCTCAGCTCGCCGTAGTGTTTTGCAATTTCTTTCAGGTCTTCGGAGCGGTTTATGCTCACTGTCTTTTAAGCTCCCAGAGAAACATCTCAGTGTTTCTAATCCGGGTAGTTTTCCTCGATTGGGCCGGCTTTATCTAGTATAAGCAGGTCTATACCGTTTCCACTCGCCGAGTCTCTCTGCAGGGCGGTTCTTATCGCCTTCAAAGCAAGCTCCTTCGCTTCAACTATGTTCATACCGTCCCTGTACTCTGCCTCTAGTATTCCGAGTGCTATCTCTGTTCCACTTCCAGCAGCAGCATACTTGTCCTCTATCACTGAGCCCAGCGCGTCCAGCACATATATTCCGTGAGTGTCGAAGGTGAATCCGCCTATTAGCGTCTGCGTTATGAGGGGGAAGAGCCTGTTCGCGAAGAGAATATTAGACAATAGTTTTGAAAGGGCTTTCGCAGTTATCTCCCTAGAAGTATTGTACTTGAACATTCTAGCATGATAGTTGAGCTCCCTCACTATCGTCTGAACGTCCGAGATCAACCCGGCTGAGGCGAGGCCTATACGCGGGGTTATTTGAAAAATCTTCTTAACCGATTTCCCGATTACGAAGGTGCCGTATGCCGCCCTTCTATCAGCCCCGAGTACGACCCCGCTGTCGTATACTAATCCGACGACCGTTGCACCCGGCACTATCTCACCCATGTTCTGCAAATCACCTTTGCTTCCACATAACCAGGGTCGGAAATAAGCTTTTATGACGGAGTGTATGCTGAGCATCAGCATGGTTGAAACGCTTGAAATAGATGGTTCCATGGGCGAGGGCGGTGGACAGGTCTTAAGGACAGCAGTGGCTCTTTCAGCACTTTTGAAGAAACCAGTTAAAGTGTTCAACATCAGGGCTAAGCGTTCAAACCCCGGCTTAAGGCCTCAGCACCTCGCCGCTGTGAAGGCTGTGGCGAGCTTAACCGGGGCCAGGGTTGAGGGGTTGAGCGTCGGCTCCAGCCAGATATTATTCTTCCCCGATGAGGTTAAGGCTTCAGACATTGAGCTTGACGTAGGCACTGCTGGGAGCATATCGCTTGTTCTTCAGGCGATGATGCCTGTTCTAGCATTCTCCAAGAGAGAGGTTGTGCTGGTTCTCAAAGGGGGTACGGATAACCCTAGAGCACCGCCAATAGACTACGTCAGAGAGGTCTTGGCTAAGAATCTTTCGAGAATGGGATACTTTGTCGACGTAAGCGTTGAACGGAGGGGATTCTACCCGAGGGGCGGGGGGATAGTACGGTTTAAATCAAAGCCTGTTGAACGCCTTAAGCCTCTCCTCATCACCGACTTCCCAGGCTTAAAAAGCGTTAAGATTTTCGTTTACAGCTCTAGGCTGCCGAGGCACGTGGCTGAGAGGATCGCTGGCTCAGCCGCATCTCAGATAAGGAGCAGGCTTAAGGTAGAGCCGGCGATAGAATACGAGGTTCTGAGCGGGGAGGAGCGTAATGCTTCCCTAGACCCTGGTTGTGGAATATTGATAATTGGGACGCTTGAAGACGATATGGTTTTCGCATCCAGCGCCCTGGGGGAGAGGGGTAAGCCTTCTGAGAAGGTTGGTAGCGAGGCGGTTTCAGAGTTCATTAGGCAGGTTGAGCACAGGGCTCCTGCAGACAGGAATTTGGCCGACCAGCTTGTAGTCTACACAGCCCTTGCAGACGGGGTTTCAGAATTAAGAACGCATGAAGTTACGCTGCATACTTTGACGACAATACGCCTCGTGGAGCTTTTCCTACCCGTTAGGTTTGAAGTGTATGGTGAAGTAGGCTTTCCCGGAGGCTATAGGGTTAGTGGAGTAGGTTTTAAGCGTTAATAGAACCAAGCTAATGTTTATCAATGCTCCTGGCCGAGCTAAGGGCGTCGAGAATGGGAAGGAACCCCCTGTACATCGGCCGCTTCCAGCCTGTTCATAATGGCCACGTACACGCTATAAAACACATTCTTTCAAACCATGACTCTGTTATCATAGCTGTGGGAAGTTCTCTGACAAGCCATGAGAAGGATAATCCGTTTACATTCGGAGAGAGGCTTCAGATGCTGCGCCTCGCTTTCGAAGAAACTGGTATAGATGGCAGTAGGTGCATCATAACCGGCGTCCCCGATGTGCCAGCCATGCATTTCCTATGGGTCAAGATGGTTGAAGCAATGTCGCCACCCTTCGAAATAGTGTATACTAACCAGCCCTTCACCAAGAGGCTTTTCATCGAAGCGGGCTACGAGGTCAGACCCATACCATTCCTTGAGCGCGAGAAATACTCTGGCATAGAGATAAGGAGGAGGATACTCTCAGGCGAGGACTGGAGCCCACTGGTTCCCAAGAAGGTATTCGAATATATAAAGAGCATTCAAGGTGTTGAGAGGATAAGGGCTCTAGCGTCTTCCGACGAGGCTTTTTAAGCTGGGAGAGTATTTATAAACAGTTCTGCAGACCACTCTCTAAAGGATGGAAACCGGGTCGCTCATACTAGTGGACTACACGCTCACCGTGAAGGAGACGGGTAGTGTCGTAGAGACGACGATAGAAGAGGAGGCGAAGAATGCGTCGACATACAAGGAGGGAGAGAAATACTCTCCCAAGCTGGTTTACCTAGGCGGGAAATGGGTCCTGGAGAGCTGGGAGGAAGAATTGCTGAAGAGCGAGGTCGGTGTTGAGAGGACTGTTGAAATACCTCCGGAGAAAGCATACGGCTTCAGAGACCCTAACAAGGTTAAGACGTATGCTGCGAGAAGGTTTTCAAGACCCCAGGAGCTTGCCCCAGGTGCTTTAGTGGAGGTAGACGGGAGAATAGGAATCGTGAGAAACATTAGCGGTGGACGGGTTCAAGTTGATTTTAACCCGCCGCTAGCCGGTAAGACGCTTATCTACAGGTTTAAGATAGTTAAGGTTCTGGAGGACGATGTTGAGAAGGTAAAGTATCTGGTTAACAGACGCCTTCCAGAGGCTTCTGTAGAAGAAGTTAGCGTAGAGAAAGAGGGGGATATCGTTACTATAAGGCTTCCGGACAAGGTTTTGTTCTCAGAAGGCGTTCAACAAATTAAGAAGGCTATTTTCGAAGACGTTACAAGCATTATTAAAGGGGTTAAGACTGTAAGGTTCGTGGATGTTTTTACAACACCCGGAGAGCCTGTGGAGAAAACCCTGGAGGAGAAGACAGCTTCCTAAACGCTTTAATCAAGGATTTCAGCCCTAATCAAGACTAGTTTCCTCTCCGGGCAGTCGAAGCTGCCGAGCTTCTCCAGAACTTTAACCCTACGGCCCGCAATAAGAATATTAAACAGGATAGGGCACTCTCCTATTCTTTCGCAATCCGTCTTGCAGAAGGCATCGTCGAGTTTAAGCTCCATCGAAGCCCCTTCTTTAGCCTTCCCAGAAGGTGCGAGAAGGATCAGTGGTTCGAGAGAAGCCTCGTAGGGGACTACCTCATCACCCCTGAGAATGCAGTATACGCCCTCTCCATCTGTTGTCCTCTCAATCCTGTATACGAAGCCTATGCTTAACGCGCCGTGGCAGCGCCTCCTGTTACTGCACTGCATACACTCGTATGCTTCACCCATGTAGGTGAAGACTTTCCCAGGTTTGATCCCCCGGCTTAAGTAGACGTACTTCGTCATTTTCAAGTTATATTACCATCGTGCTTCTGGCAAGCTCTTCAGCCGCCTTCCTCGTCAAACCCTTGTCGCCCAGAATAGTGTACCTCTCAGGCCTTATCGTATGCGCTATAGTCAGCGCTTCGATTATCTTCTTCTCAGAGACATTGATGTCCTTAGCTGCAACGGGGGCTTTAACTGCTAACAACGTTTCCCTCACTCTTTCCCAGTCGCAGTCGTGAAGCTTGCTCATCATTATCGTTCCAATACCAACTTGCTCTCCGTGGAGAGCAGGGTATCCCGCGACGAGGTCCAGCGCATGGCTGAAAAGATGCTCGGAGCCGCTGCAAGGCCTGCTGCTCCCAGCTATCCCTATGAGGACACCGGAGTGTATGAGTGCCTCGATGAGTATGCTCGCCCCCTCAAACTTGTCGCTTGCAATAATGTCTGCGCATTTCATAATCCTATCCGCAATACTTTCCGCGAGGCTTGCAGCGTACTCTCCGTAATACTCTCCCCTGAGTGAGTGGGATAGACGCCAGTCTCTTACTGCAGTATACTTAGCAACGAGGTCGCCCACGCCTGAGCTGAAGTATCTGTCGGGTGCAGCAGCGAGAGTAGACACGTCTCCTATTATCACAGAGGGCATGACTGTATAGAAAGAGTATCTTCTCTTCCCCCGGGGGGCTGAGGCCAAAGGGCTTGCAATCCCGTCGTGAGACGGTACCGTGGGGACGCTTATGAATTCTAAACCACTCCTCCACGCGACGATCTTGCCCGCGTCTATGACCCTTCCACCTCCAACGCTGACTATAACAGCCTTATCCCTCCCCCTGCGCAGAGAAAGCAGTTTTTCAATCCTCTTAGCCTCTGAAAAAGAGTCCCCGCTTCCGACGAGCACTATTTTAAACGGGAACCCGTTTCCAGAAAGTATCTTCCTCACTCTATCACCCAGCATCTTTAAAGGGGTTTTGCTCATCAGAACAATTGCTTTCTTCGCACCAGTCTCCCTTATGCTCGAGCCAAGCTCGTCTACAGCCCCGTCCCCAAGTATTATGCGCCGGGGAAGGTTTATCACATGCCTACTCTTATCCTTCAACAGTCTAACAATTTTCAGGGAAAGGTTTATCTTTAAGCCTTTCCCTAAGAATTCGGTCTTAGGTTCTAGAGGTGTTAAGAGATTTGGAGAACATTACTAAAAGGCTTGGTAAAGCAGGAAGCGTTTCCCCCGTTTGGGGGACTACTACAGTCGGAATATCATGCAGAGACGGTGTTATATTTGCCTCCGACACTAGGGTCGTCCAAGGCTACTATTTCATAGCTCATAAAAAAGGCAAGAAGATCCTTAAAATAGATGATTACATAGCTGCAACCATCTCTGGAGGGGTTGCCGACGCGCAAGCACTCATAGCAGCACTTCAATGGGAAGCTAGGACTTACAAGCTTGAGAGAGGCGTCAACATACCCGTTAAGGCTGCCGCAAACATAGCTTCAATAATACTCTCCTCCATGCGGATGGCGCCGCTCTACATACAATTAATGATAGGAGGCTACGATAAAGATGGCGCTAGCCTCTACGTGCTCGACCCTCTCGGAGGGTTTTCGAAAGAAGTTTTCGCGGGCTCCGGGTCAGGGTCCCCGGTTGCCCTCGGCTATTTGGAGGCGGAGCTTAAAACTCCAATAGACACTTTGTCAGCCATACCCATAGCGATTAAAGCAATACTGGCGGCGATGCAAAGAGATACTGCAACCGGTAACGATTTCGAAGTAATGGTAGTTGATTCAAAAGGCTGCAGGGAACTTAGTCCGGAGGAGAAAGCGAGGTACGTAAAGCCAGCATGAGTTCTGAAAGCAGCATTAAAGAAGTCATCTTCGAGAAGATTCCTAGGGATGCAAAGATAGTCGGCATAGAGATGGAAGGCCCCACCATAGCGGTTTACGTTGAGAATCTTAACTTCCTAGCCGGGGGGCAACAAGTACTGGCAGAGGTTGCGAAACAGCTTAGGAAGAGGATAATCGTAAGGTCAGCCGCATCCGTCAGAGCGCCTAAGGAGGAGACGGAAACGATCATTAGGCAAGTAGTTCCTCAGGAAGCAGGCCTGGAGGCAATAGTGTTTAACGAAGTTTTTGGAGAAGTACTTGTTTCAGTAAGAAATCCAGATATCGTTGAAGAGCTTGACGAGAAGATTCTTAACGAAATATTGGTTAAAACGGGCTGGAAACCGGTTGTAATAAGGATCCCGCCTCTGAGCACAACGATCATCCCGCAGGTAATGTATGTTTTCAACCAGAGTGCTGAAGAAAGATTCAAAATACTCAGGGAGGTTGGGGAGAGAATCTTCAGGAGGCCGCTTTTCAAAACCGAGGGCATTACTCTAACCTTCCTCGGCGGCGCTGAACAAGTTGGAAGGTCTAGCATACTCGTCTCAACAGACGAGAGTAACGTGCTTATGGATTTCGGAATAAACCCTGCGGCAAATATTTTCTCAGACGCCTTCCCAAGGATCGATAGGATTCCGATCTCTGTTGAAAACATCGATGCCGTAGTCATATCACATGCTCACCTTGATCACATGGGTGGGCTCCCATTGCTTTTCAAATACGGTTACCGGGGCCCGGTCTACATGACTGAGCCCACAGTATACTTAATGTTCCTCCTATTAAATGACCTCTATGATGTTCTTCAGAAGAACGGTGTAACACCGTTTTTCGAATTGAAAGACCTTAGGACAATACTTCAACACACTATCCCCGTAAAATTTGGCGTGGTAGTGGATATTGCACCCGACATAAAGCTTACTTTCAGGAATGCCGGTCACATACTTGGCTCGGCAATAATACATTTACACGTTGGGGAGGGGCTTCACAATATTGTTTTCACAGGCGACTTGAAGTATGACCGTTCCATACTTCTCGAACACGCTTCAACGACGTTCCCCAGGGTTGAGACGCTTATTACAGAATGCACCTACGGAGGGCAGAACGATGTAATGCCGCCTAGAGAAGAAGTGGAGAATAGGCTCATTAGCCTAGTTAACTCGACGCTTGATAAGAATGGAAACGTGCTCATCCCCACGCTTGCCGTTGGAAGAGCCCAGGAGATAATGCTCATACTCGACAACGCCATAAGGAGCAAGAAGATTCCTGAGGTACCAATATACGTGGACGGGATGATTTCAGAAGTCACTGCAATACACGCATCGTTCCCCAACTATCTGTCGAAAGACCTTAGAAGCCTTATGAACAATGGTTTAAACCCGTTCAAATCCGAGTACGTAATACCCGTTAAGAACTCGATTTCAAAAGAAGAGATAACCGAGAGCAGGAGGAACATAATACTCTCACCCTCGGGCATGCTGGAAGGCGGGCCGGTGCTCGAATACTTTAAACTAGTTGCACCGCAAGAAGAGTCTACAATAGTATTCGTAAACTATCAGATAGAGGGGACGCTGGGCAACAGGGTTTTAAACGGGCTTAGAGAGCTTACCCTCCAGAATTCTAGTGGGAAGGTTGAGGCATTAACCATAAAGAGCACTGTTGAAAAGGTAGACGGGTTCTCAGGGCACTCCGACAGGAACCAGTTGCTAAACTACGTAAGGCGTGTATACACTAAGAGGGGGCCCCTGTTCCTAGTTCACGGGGAAGCCAAGAAAATACAGAATATGAAGAGAATGCTCAGCAGAGTCTACGGCGACTCCGTGTATTCCCCGAGGCTTCTAGAGACGTATAGAGCCCTTTAAACGGTAGCTGTTTTTCTCCCTCATCCTTCTTCCATCGCATCTAAACGGGGAAAAAGATTTATTTAGGCGGTTTACAGAATCCTCGGGAATTGTCTACAGACACTACGATGGAGCTGCTTCAAGCATCGCTCGGGAAGAGCATAATAGTGAAGCTGAAAGGCGGGGCGAAGATACGTGGCGTACTGGATGGCTATGATCCTCATCTCAACATAGTCCTGTCTGATGCAGAGGAGCTGAAGGGTAACGAAACAACTAAGCTAGGCCTCATCGTGATAAGAGGAGACAATGTAATACTGATATCACCACCCATCGAGTATAAGTCTGAAGAGAAGAGGTAGTTGAGAATTGGGTAAGACTTCAGCGGGCACAACAGCCTTTGGAAGACTTCACAAGAAGGCGACTCACAAGATATGCAGGAGATGCGGAAGAAGGTCTTTCAACGTGAGGAAGAAGTATTGTGCTGCATGCGGCTTTGGAAGGACTTCTAAGATCAGGAAGTATGCGTGGCAGACTAAGCCTCTTCAAAGAACCGTTAGGATAGTGTAAGTCTTGCCGAAGGATTTCCAAACCAGGATAAACCTGCTAGTTAAAGACTCTTACGAATTCCTTAGAAAACAGGAGGATGCGAAGTATGAGCTTCTCAAAGATATAAGCGTGGCCTTGAAGAAGTGCAGGCAATCGATTAAAGCATCTTATGCTCAGGATTTTAAAACAGCAAAGAAACTGCTTGACGAAATACAGCGTGAAGTAGGTAAGATTGTGAAAACAGCCTCTAAGAAAGGGGTTCAAAATACTTGGCCACCGATAGTGCAGACATACCAGGAGCTTCTGGAAGCCGTATTCATATACTGGTTCGCTTCCGGAAAAGAATATAGGCTGAAGGTAAGACCTCCTCCAGCTTCAATAGTGTACGCAGCATCGGACCTGATAGGAGAGCTAAAGAGGATAATGATGGAGAAACTTAGAAGGGGGCAGTTGGATGAGGCTGAGGAAACGTACAGCGTGATGACCCAACTCTATGAAAATATTTCGACGATAGCGCTGGGAGACGCAGCATTGCCAGGGTTCAAGAGGAAGATGGATGTTAACAGGGCTTCGGTAGAATCAGCCTTCACCATCCTGAACGAGGAGCTTAGAAGAAAGGCTTTCCTATCCTCGATGGAGAAACGTTTAGAAAGGCTTTAAACATTGTGTGTAACTCGTAATCAAGAAATAGACCAGTCTCTCTACAGTAGGCTTTGCAGGGCTCAAGAGCTTCTTTCAAAGAAGGTTTCGGTCTCTGACGAGTTGTTAGAGAAAGTTCAGAGGATCGGCGGGGTAGATGCTTCTTACAAAGGGGAATCGGCGGCAGTCGGGTTTTCAGTATTCGACCTTTCGAAGAAAAGCATAGTGCTCTTAAGCGTTTCAAGGACGTTTGTTAAAATGCCTTATGTCCCAACCTTCCTCTCATTCAGGGAAGGACCCGTGGTTCTTAAAACGCTCAGGAAATTCGCTGACGAGTATGATGCTCTCATAGTAAACGGTCATGGTCTAGCACATCCGAGGAAGTGCGGCCTTGCAACTTATTTGGGGGTTGTTCTTAAGAAGCCGACGATAGGCGTCGCGAAGAAGCCCTTAGGAGGGCTTGAGGCAGAGCATAACGTTAACAATTTAAGGATGTTCGAGGACAGGTTTTATTACAGCGTCGGCAACATGATTACTCTGGAAGGAGCGTATAGCGTTCTCAAAAGAATTACGCCGGAAGGTTTCAAACTGCCTATTCCACTGGAGGTGGCGCATAGGCTCTCCGTGAAAATGCTGGAGGCAATAGCTAAAGATGCTGAAAGAGTATAAGAAGATATATACGCTGCTTACAATCGCCAAGCTGATACAAGAAGGTAAGACCCATATCTCTACCAGAGAATTGTCCAGGGCTATTGACGCTTCGCATCAATCAGCCTCCAGGTACCTGAAGGAGCTTGAAAAGGAGAAGCTGATAGAGACAGTAATGTCCTCGAAGGGGAGGGTGATAAGGCTCTCTGACAAGGGGCTTGACCGGATTAAGCTCCACGTGGGATCAATAATGTCGATAGTAAACAAGGTTTACGTGACCCATGTCTTCACCGGCAGGGTTTTCACGGGACTGGGGGAGGGAGCATATTACGTTTCTAGGAAACCGTATCTCGACCAGTTCTATACGAGGTTAGGCTTCCACCCTTATCCAGGTACTTTAAACCTTAAGATCGAGAACTACATGGACCAGTTGCTACTCGCCGAGAAAATATCTAAGCCACCCATAGTTATACACGGCTTCTCAGACCAGGAGAGAACGTTTGGAGACGTGTACTGCTACCCAGTCGTTGTTAACGAGAAATACGACGGGGCGGTGATAAAAGCGTTGAGAACAATATACGATAGCTCTGTAGTTGAAATAATCTCACGTTACAACTTGAGGAAGGAACTGGGGTTAAAAGACGGAGACAAGGTAACTTTCTTTTTTAAAACGACAGTCCAAGAATAAACCCCATTAGGATTTCTTAATCCTCCTTATTATCTTGCTACTGCTGATGTTGTAGAACTTTCTCATTCTCACAACTCTAATCTTAAGACCAAGCTCATCCATGATTTTAAGAGTACTCTTCATGACTGACTCCTGGTCGTAGCCGAACACGAGAATATCAGGCTTAATCTTCTTAAGAAACCACGGGATGTTTTTCTCAATCCTTCCCCGCCTACCGACGTAAACAGTGTCTACAGGCTTAAGCCTAGAAATCATGAGAGCCCTATCTCTAGCCTTAAACATGGGGCGCCTACCCTTACTCTCTCTGACAACGCTGTCGCAGGCAACGATAACTACCAGCTTACCACCCCTACCAGCCAGCTTCTTAGCCTCCTCCAAGAACCTTATGTGACCAGGATGAATGATGTCGAACACTCCAGTAGTGAGAACAACCCTACCACCTTTACTCATACCAGATTCTCGCCGGAATCATAAAGAGCATTGGTTAAAAGTTTTTAAAATCCCGAGTGAAAAAGAAGCCTGGGCCCGTAGCTCAGCATGGCAGAGCAGCAGGCTCTTAACCTGACGGTCGAGGGTTCAAATCCCTCCGGGCCCGCTTTTCAATTCGGATTAAGAAGAAGGCTTATCCCCATCCCGGTTACCTAGTTTGTTGCATCTTCTTGTAACTTACAGGGGTATTGCGTTACTAATAATCTTCTTTCCACATAGCGAGTATCGTTTCAACAGTAATAAGGACTAATCAATTATAGATAGTATTGCAATGGTTGTATAAAGCATTTACTGACTTCTTGTAAACCAGGGCATTCAAGTGTATAGGAGAAAACGATACTTTTATTCCCAGGATTCTCCTAAGTTATAAAATCTTAAAAATATTCGGGCTCTAATTTCCATGGACGAATTGCAAAGAGGCAGAATGAGAATCCTAATGATCGTTGGAACAATAATGCTTATTTCAGCCGCCTCAATAATTTGGCAGGTGTTTAAAACGAGGATGAAAAATAGCGAGGGCATGGAGAACCATGATTATTCTCTGTTTCAAAATCATACTTTGAGAGAGCTCGCCGAATCTTGTGGTATAATGATTGGAACAGCTGTAAGCTATCTTCCCCTAAGCGAGGAAGAGTATGCGAGCATTCTCGCTCGCGAATTTAACGTTATCACTCCAGAAAATGAGATGAAGTTTTATATAATTCACCCTCATAGGACAGTTTACAATTTCTCGATGGCAGATACTATTGTTTCATTCGCTGAGAAACATGGAATGAAGGTTCGTGGGCACACTCTTGTCTGGCATAATCAGCTTCCCGATTGGGTAGTTAACGGAAATTTTACAAGGGAAGAGTGGATTAATATTCTTCGAGAACATATTTTCACGGTTGTTGAACACTACCGGGGAAAGGTATACGCTTGGGATGTTGTTAACGAAGCTTTCAACGACGACGGTACTTTAAGAGATACCGTTTGGCTTAGAAACATCGGTCCAGAATACATTGAGCTAGCCTTCAGGTGGGCGCATGAAGCTGATCCTGAAGCACTGTTAATCTATAACGATTATGGCGCGGAGGGAATAAACAGCAAGTCTGATGCGATATACGACTTGGTTAAGAGCCTTCTGGAAAAAGGGGTTCCAATACATGGAATAGGGCTACAGATGCATGTAAGAGTTGAATGGTATCCTAATCCCCAGAGTGTTGCAGAAAACATAAGGAGGCTTAGAGAGCTTGGCCTAAAGGTGGAGATAACAGAGATGGATGTTGCTATTAGGCTTCCTGTTTCGAAAGAAGAGCTAACTAAACAGGCAGAAATATATAAGGAAATTTTTAAAACGTATTTGGACAGCGAAAGCCCGCAGGCTTTCATCATGTGGGGCTTCACAGACAAACACTCTTGGATACCCTATGCTTTCCCAGGATACGGCGCAGCCCTAGTTTTCGACGAGAACTACAACCCTAAACCAGCATATTATGCTTTAATCGAAGCCATGTTGGAAAAAACAGGCACAATCCAATGACCAAGAACCAAATAATTTTGGAAGGCAAAGTTTTCAGTGGCAAAGGCAAAGGAAGCTCTTTCGTAAGCATCCCTTGGGCCACGGATCAATTCGTAGAAAAACTGGGATTCAAACCGTATCCTGGAACTCTTAATATCCGACTGTTGCCAGAGCACAGAGCTGTAAGGAAAATACTAGACAATCATCATGGAATAGAAATAGTGCCTAGAGAAGGTTTCTATCCTGGAAAATGCTTTAAAGCATTGGTAGCTGACAGAGTCGAAGGCGCAATCGTAATCCCGCAAGTTCCATTCTACCCCGAGGACACGCTGGAAATAATAGCTCCAGTAAACCTGCGTAAAACACTTGGCCTTAAGGATGACGATGAGATAGGGATTACAGTCTTACTTGAATAGGAGACTCGCGTCTTAAACGATAAAAAGGAAAAACGGAGTCCTTATAGTAATGTAATTAATGCAACTCCGAGGATTACGCCTATTATTACAGCTATGATTATGAAGATTATTGCTGTGAGAACAGCTATAATGAAAGCCTTTAGCCAGCCGCAGTCAAAGAAATGCTTAATCAACGTCAGCCAAACTGGTATGTAAGTTACGTTTCGATTTACATGTTTAAAACTCTGAACTATCGAGCGATTCTTAGCAACCAAGACGAATAATTAGTTTTCCACTCCCTACGTATCATGTAAAAATGTTTTTATTTTAACCTTCAGTATTGATTTATAAATACAAGTAAAGTAATCTTTATTTAGCTATAGGCCGGTTTATTCGACGAAGTCGGGGTAGCCAAACTTGTAAGGTATAGTATCTTAAGGTTTTTACAGCATGCTTATGAAGGATGTTTTAAGTTTTAGAAATGAGATGCTTAAATGAACCTCATGAGCATTAATAATGAGATGCGAATCCCGAGCTCAGGAAACGTTTCGTCGATTCGATAGAGTACCTTAGAAAAATGGATTTCTTCAAGGAGTACTCAAATCTATCCTCAGAGGAGATTTTCGACAAGATCCTTAGTGGGGAAATAGACTATGGGGACCAGTGGTTCATCGAGGAGTGGCCCGAGGAGGAGCAGAGGAAAATCAGTACTCAAGGGCAAATCTTGAGGGAGCTACTTAAAGAGCGCGAAGAACATTGGATGAAGAAAAGCGTTTACGAAGTGGATTTGGAGGTGGCGTCTTTCGATATCAAGAGGATCTTTATGGAGGACCCTAAGACGGTCGTAAGAGAGGGAATATGTAAGATGTTGCACATGAAGCTCGCGAGGAACTCTAGGGGGCTTTCAATTCCAGGTACATCACGGGGGAGTTGATAAAGTGGGAGAAACCTTTTCCGGTGTTGAGGGCGGCGTTGGGGAAATGGTGTTCCCCCTACGGTGGCTTTATCTTTAAGGTATGCTTTGAGTTCAGAGGGAAGGAGCATCTGGCCGAGTTCTACAGTAACTGGAAATACCTTTACATGGTCCCGCTCATAGAAAGGATGAATGAGCTGATCAAGGATACCGGATATCAATATTACGGGTTGCATAATGAGGACATAATCTTAGTTGCCCTAAGGGAAGACGAGGCCGAAAAGCTTAAAAATGAGAGGGATTGGGCGCTTTACTTGCCTCAAGTTAAGACTCCTGCTTAGGTTTCTCCACGATGTTCTTTACAGTCTCCTCAATATCGTCTCAGGTGCATTTAACACCCTCTTTAAACTCAGTCTCGATAATTTTATTCAAGTTCTCGAGGCATATGGCTACCGGAATGCCAAACGCGACTTTAAATGCTTCCACTTCCCCTCTGTGAAACAATTATTCAGATCTTTCTGCAAGCTACGTTGATAATAATCGGATACGATCGTGGTCTTGACCTCAACTATCGCTACTAAATTCCCTTTATGGTAAACATAGAAGTCCGGTTCCTCTGTTTCATATCCCTGGACAACCTCGAGCTCTTCCTTAGGTATTCCGGTCTTCCTAGATATACCTCCTTAACGTCCTTCTTGCGGTAAAATCTTGCATAATCCGAGCCTAAGGTAATCGCATTTGCGACAAGACTTTACGCACTTTAGAGGGTCGTGCGTGACTTGTCATCTTTTCTTTAAAAGTTTTAAAAAGCATGGGAAAATACACTATGTATCGTCGGAAAGGGATTCGCCTCGTCCAGGGTCCTTATAGAGTCGCCCAGCCTTCGTGGTTTCAGGTCGTCATTCTTACCACTAAGAGGGCCTCGTCGTACCTCAGGTATTTTTTATTATAAGGAGTAAAGCTTTATTTGGTCCCCTGCGTTAACTTACTTTGACGTCGGGGTAGCCAAACCTGGTTAAGGCGCGAGATATTTATACCGCGAGCCTGCTAAGCTCGTGGCCCTTGCGGGCCGTGCGGGTTCAAATCCCGCCCCCGACGTTTCATTGGCTTGAAACAAAATCAAACTTCGATCAACAAGGCTTTGCAATATCATAATCTCTATCTCCTCTGTATTTTTAGCCTGTCCTTGGATTAACCTTTAAACTGTTAGGCAATGAATGATAAATGTGGTAAAGAGCTATGAAATCATTCCCACTATTCCTAAGAAAGTCAGGGAGTCGCTCGGCATTGGTGGAAAAATACTAGTTATAAATGCAGGGGATCATCTTAAGATAATACCGCTTCCCTCCGATCCATTTAAAACTCTTCATGGTGCATTCAACACCAAAAAATCATTCAAAGATTTGAGAAGACAGCTGAGCAGCTGGTTGAAAAGGAAGCAGGGAGAAGATGATTAATGCCTTTGCTGGGAAGGATGTAATCTTTGCGTATTTAAATGAACAAGATCCCAATAATGAAATTGCTGAGAGAATTTTCAGAAAACTCGAAAGGGGGGAATCAGACTAGAGATCTCAAGTATTAGTCTCATTGAGATGGAGCTAATCTATAAAAGTGAGAAGATGGGGGGTCAGGCTTCTGAAGGATTTGGCTGCTATTGCGGCATTACCAAACGTGGAATACGTTGCATTAACCCCCGACATAACGCTTGCAAGCGTGTACCTGAGACAGACGCTGAACCTAACTTTTTCGACTCGCATTACGCGTAACAGCGTTAAACATCGATGGGAAAAATCTCTTTCGACCAGGATTACGATAAGGTACCCGGTCTAACACGTATAAAACCAGGAATTCTTTAATCAATACAGTATTTTAAAATCGATTAAGTTATGGCTTCATGTCTAGCAAGATAATACTCTCATAGACGATATTAGCACCGTGGAAACATTCCTCGAACCTTATCATCCACCTATACTCTTTCGCTTAATCCTTTAATACTTTCATATTATTTGGAAATACATGGATAAGAAAGTTGTAAAGAGAGACGGTAGGATTGTTGACTTCGATCTTTTAAGGATTAGGAATGCTATTGCAAAGGCAATGATGAGTGTGAAACAGTATGATGAAAAGGTTTTGGAGAGTGTTTTGAACTATGTTCTTGATATCTTAAACAGGAAGTATGAGGAAGGAGAGATACCTCACGTTGAAGAAATACAGGATGTTGTTGAACTAGCCCTTGTTAAGTTTGATCTTTACGAGGTTGCTAAAGCATACATCCTCTACAGGAAGGAGAGAGAGCGCTTGAGGGATGAGAAGAAGGCTCTCCTCCAGAAGGATTTCATAGATGATGTTGAGAAAAAATTTTCAGTAAACGCGATCAGACTCATGGTTAACCGTTATCTACTTAAAGATGAGAATGGCAAACTCATAGAAACCCCCAAGCAGATGTTTCAAAGAGTTGCAATGACCGTGGTTATACCTGATATACTTTACGATCCAAGAATTTTCCATAAGGATGGGGGTCTACCTGTTTTCACCAGGGAAGAGTTTGACGCAAAGTCTCATGCAAATAGGCTTGGACTCGGGAAGAGTAGTGAAGGTTATGCTGTTACTTGGAACGAGCACCACCTAGAGCGTATGAAGGCCCTTTACGATGAACTAAACTCGCAGGGTAAGATGAAGGTTTCTTGGAGCAGTTTCATTAAGATGCTAGACTCTGGGGAATTTGATAGTTACTATGAAAATTTCGAATCCTATTACAACCTCATGGTTTCAAAGAAATTCCTGCCCAACTCACCAACTCTCTTTAATGCTGGAACCAGATTAGGCCAGCTTTCAGCATGTTTCGTTCTGGACATAGATGATAATATTGAATCGATAATGAATGCTGCAACTCAAGCAGCGATTATTTTCAAGTCCGGCGGGGGAGTTGGAATAAATTATTCAAAACTAAGACCGGCAGGAGACATTGTATCCAGTACTTCTGGCGTAGCAAGCGGCCCCGTATCTTTCATGAGGATAATAGACACCGTCACAGACGTGGTGAAACAGGGAGGGAAGAGGAGAGGAGCCAACATGGGTATTCTAGAGATAGACCATCCTGACATAGAGTCTTTCATAATGTCTAAATCTGAACGTGGAAGGCTTGAAAACTTTAACATATCAGTCCTAATTAAAAACGGTTTTTGGGATTATCTAAAGAATAATGGTAAATATCCGCTAATCAACCCTAGGGATGGCAAGGTCTGGAAGACCGTGGATGCGCGTGATACTTTCTGGAAGATTTCAGAAATGGCTTGGAGAACTGGAGATCCAGGTGTCATATTCCTCGACAACATTAACAAAAGGAATATTCTTGCAAAATCTAAGGGACTTATAAAATCTACAAACCCTTGTGGAGAAGAGCCATTGTATCCTTACGAATCATGTAATCTGGGCTCGATAAATCTATACGCATTTGTGAATAGAGAAGGGGAGAAAAGGTATTTCGATTGGGATGAGTATGATAAGGCGATAAGGACGGCTTTGAGATTTCTCGATAATGTGATAGATGTTAACAAGTTTCCGATACCGGAGATAGAGCGCGAAACAAAATTAACTAGGAAAGTCGGCCTCGGAGTAATGGGGCTCGCAGACATGCTCTTCGCACTCAGGATTCCGTATAATAGCGAGGAGGGTTTTAATATGATGAATAGGATTGCAGAACACTTGACTTTCTATGCTATGAAAGAGTCTTGTCAGCTTTCTAAAGAGCGTGGGTCATTCCCCCTCTATTCTAGTTCCTCCTATCCTGATGGAGAGATGCCTATTGAAGGTTTTTACCATGAAGATTGGCAAACGCTTCCGTGGCATGAATTGCAACACGAGATAATTAGGTTTGGCATTAGGAATGCTGAGGTAACAACTATAGCCCCGACTGGCTCCATATCGATGCTTGTAGACGTTTCATCAGGCATAGAGCCGCAGTTCGCCCTCATATATGAGAAGAGGGTTACTGCCGGGACTTTCTACTATGTCGACGTAGAGTTTGAGAAGGCTCTTAGAGAAAATGGGCTTTATGACGAGAAGATTCTTAAATTA
This sequence comes from Candidatus Brockarchaeota archaeon, assembly GCA_017601345.1. Classification (GTDB taxonomy): domain Archaea; phylum Thermoproteota; class EX4484-205; order EX4484-205; family JAAOZP01; genus JAAOZP01. Next base: position 132,594 of record JAFNIT010000001.1, read on the forward strand.
GTATCAGACAACGGTGGTTCGCTTATAGGGTTAAATCTTCCAGAAGAATTGACTAGGGTTTTCTTAGTTGCCTATGACATACCTTGGTGGGATCATATTAGAGCTCAGGCTGAATTCACTAAGTGGATATGTGCAGCAGTGAGTAAGACAATAAATATGCCTAACTGGGTTACTGTCGAAGACGTTCAGAAAGCATTCATATTAGCACATGCGATGGGTGTTAAAGGCATAACGATTTATCGGGAAGGGTCTCTCCCCTCACAGGTATTAGTTGCACCATCTTCTAAACTCGGGAAATATGCGAAGGTAGTCAACAACTCTACGGTGGAAATCGCTAAGTCACTTGGGGTTGAAATAAAGGATTTTGAAGAAGAACCAAGCGGCAAGCCCCCTAAAACTGCGATAAGCCTTGAAAAGCCGGCTTTAGTCCTAGAACGTAGCAAGTATGATAACACATATGTTGAATGCCCCAGCTGCGGTAGTAGAAGGCTGGTTAAAGAAGGAGGATGCCTCCACTGTCTGGATTGTGGGTGGAGCATATGCCCCGTAGCCTAAGCTGGAGGTGAGGAAGCTTGGGTAAAATATTCCTTTACACTGGAACTGGAGCGGGTAAGACCACTAATGCTATAGGCTTAGCTGTGAGAGCAGTCGGCCACGGTCTTAGGGTTGTGATAATACAGTTCATGAAAGGCTGGAAGACTGGGGAGTATCTTGTGGCTGAGCGCTTAAAACCGGAGTACGAGATCTATCTCGCAGGCAGAGAAGGATGGGTTAACATTAAAAATCCTTCCGAAGAGGATAAGGAGCTTGCTAGGAAGGGCCTTCTACTAGCAAGAGACAAGCTCAGGGAAAAACCAGATCTTCTAGTTCTGGATGAGTTGGCTCTGGCAACTTACGTAGGTCTAGTGCCTGTTGAAGACGTATTAAAACTATTGGACGAGCTTCCTGAAGAGACCGACGTTGTGTTAACGGGCAGGTACGCGCCTCCGGAGCTTTTCAACAGAGCTGATTTCGTCAATATGGTGGTTGAGGCGAAGAGCCCAAGAGAACTTTATACTAAAACAGGCATAACTCATTGAAAAATAATCGACTAATTGATATTTTAACTTCGACTTATAAATGCTAGTAATCCGATTAGTAATTCGAGTTAAAACTGTCAGAGGCTCTTTTTCAAGCTTAGCTATCAACAGCCTATCCAAATGCTCCTAGTTTTCAAAAAGATACCAGTATTTCCCAGTCAGGATAGTTCAGCTTCTTAAAGTGAGAGTTAAGATCTCCAGCGCAGTTTTTTATGGCATATTGACTGATTAAAGCATTAGAATAGACTCTTTAGTTTCAAAGGCCCCACCTTTATAGTTTTAGAGAAAAGCCTTTCCACTGTAGTTTCTGAATAAACTATATTTTGAGAAAAACTCGAATGTCTTTAGCAATTCTCTTCAATAACCTTCGATTCAAAATGTTTTCAAGTTTCAATCCGTTTTCAAAAACGGCTTAAAAGATGCCTTGAAAATGATAATATTGTTAGAAGAAGCTATAGAATATTAACTGTTTTAAAGCAAAGGGTTTCTAAAAAAGCCTCTATTTACAGTTCAGAAACAGCCTTCTAAAGACTGTTTTAAAGACCTATTCCATTATTAGGACTCGTTTTTTAAGAATGGTTGGTTTAGAAGGCTTTTCTAGTTTCTAAATATCTTATCTAAAGCGTTGAGTGGATGAAAGTAATTTAAACCCACGTTTAAGATATTAAAACGAACTAACGGTATAGAATGATATTTTTAGAGAAGCTGCTTGGAGAATTTCTTTTAATAATAAGAAAGGATTGTAATTCGTTTAGTGAAAAATATTTAATTATAAGAAAAATTTTATATTTTACTGCCAATCATTATTAGCCGCTGAAAACGAGAAGTATAAACTACGTGCTGGTTGAGAAGGAAACGCCTGTCACCATAGGTGTTGAAATAGAATTCTATACTCTATTAACCAGAGATAAAAGGATATCGAGAAACATACTGCTTCCCAGAAAGAGAATCTCGGAAGAGGGTGGAAAATTCACTGTTGACAAGAGCATAGGTTCAGAATATGTCACTAAGCCCTTTGAAAACGTAACGGAGGCTTTACGTACCATAGTTAGAGACCTTGATAAATATGCTGATTCACCTAATAACCCTGATGCTCTTCCACTTCCAATAGGAGGATGGAACGATAGGTTTGCAGGAGCACATTTCCACATCGGTTTTAAAGAGAAGGGATTCAGAAAGGAGGAGGCGCTTAGCCTAGCAAATTATATTCACGACCATATTCCTTTCATCATAGCCATCTCAGCTAATTCACCAGTTTGGCGAAGAAAAGTGACAGAATATTCATCCAACAGAATACTACGCGGAGGAGAAAAATATTGTATGCCGATTGTTAAAGGCATGTTGAATCAGAATCATTACAAGGAGATGAACTTTAAT
>JAFNIT010000032.1 GCA_017601345.1 Candidatus Brockarchaeota archaeon
CCTGTTGCTTTCAACGCTTCTTTCGAAATCCAGTATTACGACCTTGACAGGTTTGGGAGGCCATATTACATCGGTTCAGACAAGTTTAATAAGACTCTCCAGCCTGTCTCAAGCTTCGTTGTAAAGCCTGAGGAAAAGGGTGTGTACTGCTACGTAATAATGAGGTATGTCCTGCTTGGCAACAATGTGATGGAGTCTAGGAAGGTGGATATTGTTGGCAAATAAGATAATGCTTCCACTTGAAAAAGGCTTCAGGAAGTGGCTTATAGCAGGCTCCCTTGCTTCCATTGCTACGGCAGTATTCTTCATATTGCTGCTTACCCTCCCTCTTGTTGTTTTCGATGGCGAGTTTCTTAACGGCAGTGTTGCCATAACCTGGTATAGTCTCAGGAACTACGGTGAGCCTGTTCACCACCCAGGCTTGGATAGCATCCCGCTCCTAACCATACCCGTATTCGGTGCAATCCTATTTAACATTGCCATCAGCATTATGACCATCCTCAAAGTTTTGAAAAACAGGGTTATCAGCCACGTTGTCGTTGAGCTTCTCATCGGGGCTTTGGAGGCATGCATGGTTTTCACGGGAGTCTTCTTCTCCCTGAGGCTTAATGTTATGCATGCTGTCGCCGTCCTCCCGACGCAGGTTGGTGGAATTGGTTCGGCAGGCCTGTTGGTTGTCCCAGGCTCTACTAAGAGTGAGACATTCACTTCAGTTCTAATACGTCAGTTTCTCCCTCTTACACTACTCGGTATTCTTCTCCTCGTTCTTGCAGCCATAATAGGCTTCGAGTCCGCTAAGGCTCTAGAGGCCTTGGCTGGAAAAAGAGAGGAGGAAGCATCAGTGCCTACTGCTTCGGAATCAAAGGAACTGGAGTCTTGAAGGAAGATTGTAAAGTTGTTAAATAGGTTTAAAAGAAGCGATTATGCATTTGCCCATGGTAATGTAAATTTGCTTCTTCCCCTCCTTTCTCATCACATGGGATTTATCCATACTTAATTACAATTATGCTCATCGAACACTCTAGCTGCCTCAGGTTCAAGCCTCTCCATCATCGAGTTCAACACTTCCCGAGAGCAAGTCTTAATAACCTTCAGAGCTTTATTTTAAAGGGGTTGAGGGACGAGGCTTTAAGATGGTTTAAAGAGGGGGTTTGGGACTTAGAGACGGCGAAGATCCTCCACAACGCAGGCAGATATAACGCGGCTGCTTACTATTCGCACCAGGCTGCTGAGAAGGCTGCTAAGGCTCTGCTTTACCTCGTCAACGAGGCTCCCTGGGGTCACAGCGTAAGAATATTACTGGAGAAGTTTGCGGATAAGAAGAAGCTAACGATAAACGAGCTTCTGCCATATGCTAGGGAGCTAGACAGGCACTACGTACCGTCTAGATACCCTAATGCGCATCCTGCCGGAACACCCCATGAAGCATACGATGAAACCACATCCCAAAAAGCTATTGAAGCCGCGGAGCGTTTAATCAGCTTCGCCAGAAGATTCATCGAGGAGTAAGGATTTTGTTTTTGCAGAATATTGAGGACGTTGTGAAGAAGCTGGCTGCAAGATACAGGCTTACAGCAGTAATACTCTTCGGCTCCAGGGCTCGAGGAGACTGGGGGCCTTGGAGCGACTACGACTTGCTAATAATAGGGGACTTCGAGAAGAACTACGTCGACAGGATAGGGGATGTTCTAGAGCTCCTCTCCGACATTAAGATACCTGTGGAGCCGCACCCCTACACTCTTCAAGAGGCTTTGAATATGCTGAAGAAAGGAAGCCCGATAATTTTCGACGCAATCGAAGAGGGTAAAGTGCTCTACAGGGACAAGGATTACGAGAGGCTGCTGGAAACCTTTCAGATGATGAGGGAAAGCGGCATGAAGAGAGGCAGCACGTCCATAATCCTGCCCGAGACAGGAGAAACTTAGCACCCTTACACGCCCTAGGGATTTAGAAAAAAAGGATTAGGCTGTCTCTATGAGGGTCTCTGTGCTTTTAACGCCTTTAAAAGAAAGTGTTTTTCAAAGCCGTTTTCTTCAACTCGTCAACATCCTTAGCTTCGATAAAGACCACAACGTCAAATCCTCCAAAAAAGGTAAGCGTCTACAACGCCTTCGATTTTCGAGACTGCTCAAGAGATTTCCAAAGCATCGGCATAACCGGCTCTTACAAGCATAACACCTCTCACCATGGTTCTACACTTCCAGAGCTATCAGCATCTCTGTAGCGAGCACGCCGCAGTCTCACCGATTTTTGATATCAGTGAGCCTTCGCGTTCACTACTACGTCAGCCCTTCCGAAGGTCGGAAACACTATTTCCACGCCTTTCCTGTCCTTTATCTTCCTAGAGACGTCCTCATGCTTCCCGGGACTGGTTTTAACCAAGATGCAAGTCTTCGTTTTACGCTTATCGTAGTAGTGATTTCATATATTTCTTTTCCCCTTGAGAATTGCCAAACCTTAATACGCCTGCTTCTTGGCTTTTGGAACACCGGCAGCTCATGGAGACATGTTCAGCCGATTGTACTTAGTATCATGCCTCAAATACCTACTAAAAGAAAATTTCGTATATCATTTCCTATTCTAGGTCGAAAAACAGATTTTTTGGCATAAAACCTTATGTTTTGGTGAAAATAATCATAATATGGTGAAAAATGGAAGTCAAGGTAGAGGTTAAAAAAGGTTGATTCGCAAGGCAGCATCATCCTACCTGCCGACTGGCGCGAGTCTGAAATTGGGGGTATAGGAAGGTGTACGTCATCAAGGGAAAGGGATACTTAGAGATAATTCCGAAACGGAGGGTTGATTTAACCGAGTACTTCGACAAGGTGGATTTGAATATAGGAGCAATCGGGGACTGGAGGGAATTTGAGAGGAGAACCTAATAAGTTAATCAATCGAAAACCTTGGAAAGTTAGGGTGAAATTCAACCCCGTCGTTGGTTTAAAGAACAACTTCTGAAGGATAAATATTTTTATATCAAGTTTAAGGTCTTAATTATTGATGTCTGGGTTAACTGTTCCTCCTGAAATCGCTTGGGTGGTTCCAATCATAATCCCCTTCATCATCGGCCTCCTCATTGGATTCGTGATAAAACGTACTATAAAGCTAATCCTTGCCATAGCATTGCTAGTAATAATCTTAGTCATTACAGGCTACGTGAGTATTACGTTTCAAGACATTTACGATAAGGCAATGAAGCTTCTTCCAACGATAATCGATTTGGGGAGTAGTCTCGGTAATGTTCTTCCTTACTCATCCTTGACGTTTATCATTGGACTTTTACTGGGATTATGGAAAGGATGAATTCATTACTACTTTCCTACAGAACGTTTAATTATTTTTGCTAAAGAATTCGTAGAGAAACAAGGATAATTGTCTCTGGCGGATATTAAGATGTTATGAAGAGGCTGGTTGCGAGATACCGACTTACAGCAGTAATACTTTTCGGCTCTCGGACTGGGGGACTAGGAAACCTAGAGCGATTACATTTTGCTCATGATAAGAGGCTTGGAGAAAAAATGGACAGAATAGGAGATGTTGATGAAGGGAAAGCGCCTCGTAAGGATTATGAGATACTATTAGAGGCATTTTCGTAAGTTGAAAGAAAAAGGTATGTAAAAAGGGTTTCATATCCGTAATCCTACTTGGAATAGGGGAGACTTAATACGTCGCAGTGCTTCCTAGACCCATCCTCTGGCTTTCATAGCTTCGACAACTCTTCGTACTGCCACTACGTAGGCAGCTGTCCTCGGATCAATATTTTTAGATTTGAATTCTTCCATTGCCTTAATAACTTCCCAGAAAGCTCTAGTCATCTTAGCGTCCAACTTCCTGTAAACCTCTTCATAGTCCCAGTAGTATCTTGAAAGGTTCTGAACCCACTCGAAGTAAGACACTGTTACACCGCCTGCATTAGCTAAGAAGTCTGGGACAACAAACACCTTATTCCTATGGAGGATCTCATCAGCTTCAGGCGTAGTCGGACCGTTCGCAAGCTCAAGTACAATTTTTGCCTTAATCCTATTAGCGTTCTTCCCAGTTATCTGGTTTTCCAAGGCTGCGGGTATTAATATATCGACGGGAAGCTCGAGAAGCTCTTCGTTACTAATCTTCTTAGAGGGTTCATAATTCACTATGCTTCCCGCTTTGTCTTTGACTTCCTTAACCTTCTTATAAGGTAAGCCGTCTTCATTAAGGATCCCGCCTTTTGAATCGCTGACTGCAATTACTTTAGCATTCTTAAACAGTCTAGTCACCATTAAGTGAGCCAACGCCCCTGCATTCCCATAGCCTTGTATAGCGACTGTCACAGCATTCTTACCCTTAGGAATCTCGTCTGGAATATTTGAAAGCTCGCTTGGGGGTTTGTACAAGTTATCCTCATTTACTTCCAGACCTATTTTAAGATGTTTTGCAGCCTCTCTGAGAACGTACATTCCTCCTCTCGCAGTCGCATCCTCCCTTCCCTTTGAGCCACCGGCAATATGCATCTTGCCCGTTATTACCCCTGGCTCATTATACCCGACGATAACAGAATACTCGTCCATCATCCAAGTCATTATTTGAGGGTCAGTATATACATCAGGTGCCGGAATATCTTTCATAGGCCCTAGGAAGCCTGCAATCGCCCTCACATAGCCTCTTGCAAGACGCTCCTTCTCACCATTGCTCATCTCCTTAGGATTGCATATGATTCCGCCTTTTCCTCCGCCATAAGGCAGGTCGAGCAGTGCGCATTTCCAAGTCATCCAGGCTGCGAGAGCCTTAACCGTGTCAAGGTTTTCATCAGGGTGCCATCTTATCCCGCCTTTAGTAGGGCCTAGAGCATCATTATACTGGACTCTGAAACCCGTGAAAACCTTAACAGAACCGTCATCCATCCTAATTGGCACGTTCACTATCAGTGTTCTCATAGGTTCTCTTAGAAGGCTATGGGTTGCTTTATCCAAACCAAGGATTTCCGCGCATTTATCTATCTGCTTCTGAGCGTTCTTGAAGGGGTTTAATTCTTCTGACATGGTCCCGAACACGTGCTCTGCAGAAATTAGCTAAATATAAGTTTATCGGAAAATAAATCCGTTAAACTAACGAAAAAGAAAAGGCGTTAACTCCTAAAAAATTTAAGGATGGGAATCTTTAAATGAGTGGGAAAAAATTATAGTGGGAAAATTTGACTGAAATAGTTAAAGTCGATGAAAAGGGCCGCATACTTATTCCAAAGAAACTCAGACAGAAAACGGGGGTGAAGGAGGGAAGCTACGTTACGATTAGAGCAGATAGAGAAGTAATACTCGTCCAGCCCCTAAAGCCCATTGCCAGAAAATATTTCGGAGCCTTCAGGATTGCTAAATGGCCGGAAGACTTGGACGAGTTCATCGTCGAGGTCGTAAAGAAATGGTGGACGCCAGAAGCTATGTAGACGTCAACATTCTTCGTCTACTGGCTTGGTAATCATCCAACCTACGGTGAAGCAGCATACAGGTGTATCAGCAGGATCGAAGAGAGCCCCCCGAGAAAATACGTAACCTCAAGCCTAACCCTATATGAGACGCTTGTGATTATTGCAGGCTTAACGGGCAGAAGTCTAAAGGATAAGCAACTAGTGGGAAGCATTATCGATGCGATAACGGGACTCAGAGGTCTAGTAATCATTAGGCTGGAGCCTGAAGATCATGTTCGAGCTGTTGAACTGATGGAAGAATACGGCCTCGATTACGAGGATTCTCTACATCTAGCTACAGCACTAAAGACGGGTGTGAAAGAAATAGTGACAAACGACGAAGACTTTGACAATACGCCGTTGAAAAGAATATTCCCCTAGGATCCGAAATCAACGGTCAAATTACTATTTTCAATTAACGTTAAAGATTATTCTATCAGCTTCATATCCTCTATTTTCATCAGACAATGAGGTGCAAAAACCTCTACGTCGAGACCCATTTCTCTTAAAGCCGCCGTAGGAGTAACACCACTTACTATGGAGATTCCGCATCTACCAGTACTGACTGGTATACCTAGAACAGGCTCGTCAGGATGGCCTATTACTGATAGTACTTTCCAGCCTATTGAAGAAAGCTCGGAAATTATTGATTTGACTTTATCTAATGCTTCTTTAGGCACCTCCCTATAGTTGGCAGGGATCACGCCTGTTCCTGTATTCAGATAGTTCATTATCGAGGTCATGTGTCTATAGGAGAATACTTCTAGCGGCGGTACCGTAGTTCCTTCATAAGACATTAGCTCTACAAATCTAATAGGAGTCTTATTTACAAATTGCACAAGCCCCCCGTATTTTAATATTAAAGGTATTCCGGAACGTATTAAAATGCCGTCAATAGTCAGATTACAAATGGTGAGGATAGCGGCTTCCCCTTTGTTTACAGATATGTTTTCATAGGATTCTCCCTCATCTATAATTTTCAAATAGGGTGCGAGAAGCAGCTCTGCTTGATTAAGTCTTTTTAGAACATCTAACGCTTTATCCAGATTCTTTTTGTCTAAGAGCGTTACATTTGCAACTATCCTGCCCCTACCGGATCTTGGTGCAAAAGTCACTGAGTATGCAAGTGAAAGGTAACGTGTTAACACGAAGTCAAGACGTTGGTATGTGAGTAAGCTTGATAATTCTTTCAACCCCGGCTCAGTTATTGAACGCCCGTTTTTACCATGGCTTGATACTAATCCTTCTTTTTCGAATGATTTCAAATAGTTTCTTACAGTTCTCTCATTTATGAAAATTCCTCTTTTAACAAGCTCCCTAGTTATTGTCGTGGAACCCAGTGGCCCACTATTTTCGCTTAGAACCTTGAGTATCCCGATTTTAATCCGGTCTTGAAAGGAGTTTCTAGCCATCCCCATAAGGATCCCGATCCTTACTTATATTTATATAATTTTCTGCACATTTCTTTACGTAAAGGGTTTAATTATTTTTCAGAAATTTCGTTGCTAAATCTTTCATCGATTCCTACCACATCTTTTTCAGCTCTTCCAGTTACCTCTCCTTCCATAAAATCAAGCGAAACTCTTACCTGCCTCATTCCAATTTTCATAAGCTTGATGCATCTCATATATCCAGAAACATCTTTCTTTTCAAAAGTTTCAATCAAAACCGCGCTAGCAAGCCATTTCTTTATTTCATCTAAATACCGGCCATTCTATTTCTTTAATGCAAAGTCGCAATCTCTAGTTGACCTTAAGAATGGGATGAAAGCTCTAGGCCCGTATCCACCTATTAAAACAAGCTTAGGATTTTCAAATCCATTCGATTTTGTAGAGAGAAATTCTATCAGCTTAACGATCTCTTTCTCCCTGGCCCTTACCATCCCGACGTATCTAGCCAAATTCAACAACTCTTTCAATAGCTTCTTCTATCTCACGCCTCACGTATTCATCTTTCAACTTTAGCTTCCTAAGCTCCCTCAGAAAACTCTTGGTTAAAGCAGCCCTGTAGGGCAAGGTGCTTGTTCACTCGATGAGCCTCTTGATTTCCTCACTGTTCTCCACGATAACGTAATCTCCCCTTCGATACTCTTCCTCAGCCCTTCGTATTCTCTCCAGGCCCTCCTTATCCATCAGCTCTTCGAGTGTTGCAAGCACCTCTTCAACCTCAACCAACCACTTATACAGGTTTTTTAACAGCTCCTTAGGAACAGCAACAGATTCCGCCAATCTCACCACTAATACTTCTTATCATAACCGCTTAATTAACTTTAACATCTTTACGGCTAGGAAGCTCTCAAGCTCGTTCACGTCAACAACCCTTTGGGTCGCACCGTTGTTAACCATGTTCCCTAGCAATTTCACCCTAACCATCTCCTGAAACTCCTCGTCCTCGATGCTTAAAACGTTCATCTTGTTTATTTCTTCAGGCTTAACGCTTCACCAATCCTCATACCGCTTGAGGCGAGCACGAGGATCAGAGCCTTATCTAAGAAGGCCGAGGCCTAGGACTCTATCTCAGCCCTATGCTTCCTCCTCCACTCGAAAGCCTCTTTATCGTATATCTTCACGCCATAAACAGGCTGGGAAGTGCTATTTTAAATTTTTATATAAAAAACTTCTAGATGTCGAAGTATTAATGTAAGAAAACTTTGAGTATGTATAAAAAAATAACGCATTCTTAATCCACGATTCAAGAGCGTCCTTCAAGATCTCCCTGTAATCTTAAACCTGAAAGGGGATTGGTAAGAATTCCGTCTTAAGAGAAGCAATCCTCCCCTAAGTCGATTCCTCAGCCTCACCATGAAATTTTTCCGTTCTTTTTAAGTACTCATTCTACTTTTCTTCACTTTTCACTTTCCTGAGAAGCATGAGGTAGAAACTCTTTAATAATGCTTTCGCTTCAGACTGGTGAATCTCCCCGGTAACCCCTCTTTTTTCTCTCGAGGCCTTTTTTAGTTAAGCTAGGCGTATCACTGGTCCTCCCGATATCCCTAGAACGAGGGCCAGGGCTTCAGGTTGATAGACCTTCCAAGTGCGCGTAATGTCCAACAGTCTGTTTTTGGCCTCCTACAGGTTATGGGTTGGGCTTTGCTGCTGGAGCGTTCTGCAACGAGAGCTTGCAGGAGAAAAATGGAAAGATACAGCTTTAAGATGCTGGACAAAGAGAATGTAGTTGTACTGTTAATGAAAGCTGTGGCGGGCCTTGTGGAACCAAAGATGGAAGCATAAAATATTGCCAACCAGACGAAAGATGTAGGTTTGTTCAAACTGGAAGTGGTTATAAGGATTATTCTGGGTATGGTGTGTGTTGCTGATTCCACTTGTATTGTTAACCCTTGCTCAGGCAAAGCAGACGGAACTTCCTGCACCGTTAACTGGCAAAGCGGAATTTGCT
>JAFNIT010000012.1 GCA_017601345.1 Candidatus Brockarchaeota archaeon
TTTCAGCAATAATAAGAAGGTGTTTGTAGTATTCCAGGGCCCGGAAAGCCCTTTTTTCAACTACTACTCTACAAAAATCTTCAGGACGGAAGAGGAATTGATAAGCTTCTTGAAAGAAGAGGGCGTAGTATCGTGAATAAAGAGATAACTCGCTGACAAAATTTATTAGATTCGTAATACCAAATATTCTCTACTTCAGAGAATCGCGGAGGTCGCCAAGCCTGGTTAAAGGCGCGAGGCTCAGGACCTCGTCCCGCAGGGGTTCGTGGGTTCAAATCCCACCCTCCGCACTTTAATCAAGCTACTGAACTTGTCACCTTATGCGTTATTTTAAAAGTGACAAGGCTATTCGCAGCAAACTTGTAGACGATAAATAAGAAGATTAATCATTTTTGCTAAAAACCTGTGCGTTTTCTTTCATTAAGGTGTCAAACACACTTGTTAAACCGGTCAATAGTTAAATAATGGTAGTGCATTCTTCTTCCGGGATGGTTAAATGAAGGAGTTGAAAAACATTCTAATTCCTATCTTACTGCTGTCATTCACTATCCCATTAGGCTTCCAGACAACATTAAGCTCCACAGGGAATCTCGCAAATATAGTTGTGAGCAAAATATTCCTTTGGGGATTCTTAATTCCCTTCTTAGCCTCGTCCCAAGAATCAAATAAAAAGAATAGAACTAGGGAAATCGCAGCAGGAGTCATTATTCTGTCTGTAACAGCATTATGCATTTACCTCTGGTTCTCCTCTGTGACTAAGACTCCTCCACCGCCTCCACCTCCTCCTGAAGAAGCACCCTATCGCAACCCCAGCCTCATGCCCGAGGAGAGGGCTGCCGACCTCCTCTCCCGCATGACTCTTGAAGAGAAAATCGGCCAGATGACTCTTGTAGACCGTCAATCAATAAGCAGCATTTCAGACATATCAACATACTATTTGGGCGGATTGCTTAGCGGCGGCGGTTCCTGTCCCGATCCGAATGTCCCGTGGAACTGGGCTAGGATGTACAACGAGTTCCAGAAGCAGGCTGTTGAAAACACACGCCTCGGAATCCCGATTCTGTACGGTATCGATGCCGTCCACGGTCATAACAATGTCTACGGTGCAGTAATTTTTCCACATAATGTTGGAATGGGTGCAACTTGGAATCCTGAACTCGTAGAGAAGTGCGCCCATATTACTGCGATAGAAGTGAGGGCTACTGGCATAAGATGGACTTTCTCACCGTGTATCGACGTGGCTAGGGATGATCGCTGGGGCAGAACCTACGAGTCTTTTAGCGAGGATCCTTACTTGGTTAAGACGATGGCTATTAGCGCGGTCAAAGGATACCAGGGAGCTGGATTGGACCGGGATGATACTGTTTTGGCCACGGCTAAACACTACATGGGTTCCGGGGGGACGGAGAACGGTAGGGATCAGGGTGATTGCAAGGCCCCTCTGCGAATAGTCAGAGAGCAACACCTCGAACCCTTCGCAGGAGCTGTTAACGCTGGGGTGGGGTCGATAATGGCTTCATACTGCAGTATTAACGGTCAGAAAATGCATGGCAGCAAATTCTTCCTAACAGACGTTTTAAGAGGAGAGCTTGGGTTTCAAGGGCTCTTGGTCTCCGATTGGGAGGCAATAGGCCAGGTCGACCCTTCCTACAGAGAGGCTGTTAAGAAAAGCATAGAGGCCGGGGTAGATATGGCGATGGTTCCGCAAAGCTGGAGGCAGTTTCAGACAGTGCTTAAAGACCTGGTTAATAGCGGAGAGATCCCGATTAGTAGGATAGACGAGGCTGTTTACAGAATTCTCGTAACCAAATTCCGCATGGGGCTTTTCGAAAAACCGTATGTTGATGAAAACCTGGCCTCAATTGTAGGCAATACTGTTCACAGAGAGGTCGCTAGACAAGCGGTTCGCGAAAGCATAGTCTTATTAAAGAATAATGGTGTTCTTCCAATACCTAAGAATGTGAGCACGATTTACGTCGCCGGCCCTAATGCTAACGATATTGGAAACCAGTGTGGGGGATGGACAATAACATGGCAGGGAAGTAGCGGGAGCACGACAATTGGTACAACCATACTTGAAGCCATTAGGAGAACAGTTTCTCCACAAACTAGGATAATATTCGATGAAGATGCTAGCGAGATATCTGGCCCCTACGATGTTGGGATCGTCGTAGTCGGTGAAACTCCTTATGCAGAGTTCTACGGCGACAGGGGGAGCCTCGACCTGCCCGAGGAACAGCTTAAGATAATAGATAGGGTAGTTGCTTCGGGAACACCTACGGTTGTGATAATGGCTGCGGGCAGACCTTTGACAGGAATAGAGTCCAGGCTTTCCCAATGGAGCGCGTTCCTCATGGCTTGGCTTCCCGGAACAGAGGGTCAAGGCGTTGCAGACGTATTGTTTGGAGACTACAACCCTAGCGGAAAGCTTCCACGTTCCTGGCCTCGGTCTACTTCACAAGAACCCATAAACTACGATAGGCGTCTAGGAGAAGAATATGACCCCCTCTTCGAATTCGGATACGGTCTCAGCTACACAACGTTCGAATACAGTAACTTGACAGTTAGCCCCGAGCGTCCTACTGTAGGAGATACCATAACTATCCAGGTTAGCGTGAAAAACACGGGGCTTCGTAACGGCAGTGAAGTAGTTCAAGTTTATATCAGTGATGTTGAGAGCAGTTTGCCAGTACCGGTTAAAAAGCTGTATAGGTTCCAGAAGCTAATACTCGAGCCGGGTGAGACGAAGACCGTGCTCTTTACAATACCTGTTTCTGAACTAGGCCTTTACACAGATGGTCCTGAGAAAATCGTCGAAAAAGGTGTTTTCCTCGTGACAGTAGGCGGGTTGACTGCAAGCTTTACGGTGGGCTGACCTAGAACGCATCTATAGCTTTTTCTAGCATGATTGTTCTTAAAGAATTGGATTCAAATATCCTTAAATAATTTGTCTTCTGTCAATATGCTAAGGAGAATTGGTTGGGGAAGACTTCCTAGAGAAGCTTAAGAAGCATTTAACTGATGACTTGGGTCTTAGGGACGTCATAACTGAAATGCCACGTGACCGAGGGTTTTTCAACGAGAAGATAGTTTGGAGTGTAAACGCTGAGACCGATTACGAGCCTTTTGAAGCATATGAGACTACGGATGGTAAAATAGTCGCCGGATATGGTCCTGCTGCGCACGTAGGCAACATGCTCTGGGATTATCTCCTAGATAAGGAGAAGTATGCAGATATTCTCGACTATAAGGCGCTTGTTAAGGAGAGGGATGATCTCCTACTCTCTCTTCAGGATAAGAGTAATTGGAGCAAGTATAGGGATGAGCTGAGTGGGGTAATCGAAATCCTTGAAAAAGGCGATGAGATAGCTAGGAATGCAAGCGCTCAGGCGGGTATTGAAATCAAACACGTTCTTCCCACCCCGCCTGAGAAAAACACTTTCTTTTACGCAAGCTTCGATGGGAGGGGTTTGAGCGATGATGCTAAGATAGAGAAAATAGGGAAAGCATGGCTCGTCCTCTCTAAAGCATTCGCAGAGATTTCGAAGAATGAGAGTGAAATATTAGAAAAATGGAAGGCTCAGATCCAAGAGAAGCGTAAGAGAGGAATCCTCCCTGAGGAGGAAGAATTCGCTAAAGCGGTTTCAGAGCTTCTTAAAAGCTGGACTTCAACCTGGTGTTCCTACGAAATCCCCTCAGGATTCCCAGGGTTTGAGGGGGGAAGTGCTAAATGGATGGTGCGTACGCGTGGGGAACCATACGTAATGGTCTTTGAAACAGAAGACGGTAAAATCACGGTCGCATATGAAACCTTCCATGTACATTCTTCAATAAGCATAGATCACAAGCGTGGTGAAGATACTGATAGAATCGTCATGGAGCTTGCTAACAAGGAGAATTGGCCCAAGTATAAGAGTACAGATCTTAAGGATGTGATAGAAAGATACGAACTGGGTGAGGAGGTTGCTAAAAAGGCGAGAGAAATAACTGGGGTCGAGACCAAGTTTTTCATTCCACGTAAACACTGTCACGATGCTGCGCTGTACGCAGTTTTTGACTCTAAGGGAATGAGCGTCGAAAAAAAGATAGAGATGATAAAGAATCTTGTAGACCTTCTTGGAATAGCCTACGGGGAGTTTAAGAGGGCAGACGAGGAAATAAGGGCGAAATACGGTTTAAAGAAATAGGCTCCTCAGGTTAAAAGAGTATTGCTTAAATATTAACGTTAGTTTAATAGCAGTATCTCAATTGACACAGGAGAAACAGAACGTTGTCATTAAGATCGGCACAAGCGTCTTGACAAATTCTAGAGGCTGGATTAGCCCAAGTAGGGTGAGGGAAATAGTACGGCAGGTCTCGGAGAACAGGAGTAAAATGAAGTCGGTTATTATGGTGACTTCAGGAGCAATCGCAACCGGGCTATCAAAGCTTAGAATAAACGCTACACCGGGCTCACTTAAGCTTACGATGAAACAGGTCTGTGCAGCAGTAGGTCAGCCAAGCCTGATGGCACTATATACTAAGTACTTTAACAAGTATGGAGTAAACGTTGCACAGATACTTCTCACCGAAGAGGATCTTGCAAACCAGTATCGGTACAAGAACTTTTGGAGGACGCTTTCAGCACTCGTAGAACGCGGCGTAATACCAATCATTAATGAGAACGACGCTATATCCGTCAAGGAGCTTATTCCAGTTAACCCATACGTCCCCGACGCAGTGAGGTTTGGGGATAACGATAGGCTTTCAGCAATAATAGCTTCGAAAATAAAGGCCGATCTTCTAATAATGCTTACGGACGTGGATGGTTTTATAATGCCTACTAGAAACGGCGTTAAACTGGTGAGAGAGCTGAGAGGGGTAGATAAGAAGATTCTTTCATACGCCGGCTCCCCAAGCGCTCTAGGGAGGGGGGGAATGCTTTCTAAGCTTCAAGCCGCTGCAATCGCTTCAAGAGCCGGAGTTACAACGGTAATAGCAAACGGTCTTAAAAAGAATATTATAACGAAGATACTTAACGGCGAGAACGTCGGAACCGTAATTAAACCGTCACGCAAAAGGTTTAAGTCTTAAAGAAGTTCTCTATATTTACGCGCGTTGAGCATAGAGGACGAGGTTATTGAAAAAGCCAGGAAGGCGAAAGAAGCATCTGTAAAACTTGGTATAACTCCAACTCCAATTAAAAACGCTGCCTTGGAAAAAATATCTGAGAAAATACAAAATTGCTCTGACGAAATACTGGAGGAAAATAAGAAGGATGTTGAAACTGCAAAAAACAGCGGCGCCTCCCCTGCCTTCATAGACCGGCTTCTTTTAAACGAGAAGAGGATTAGAGAAATGGTTGAAGGGCTACGTCAAGTCGCCTCCTTACCTGATCCTATTGGCGAGATTGTAGAAGGGTGGAGAACTAGACATGGCCTAGAGATAAGGAAGGTCCGAGTCCCTCTGGGAGTAATTGGAATAATATACGAGGCGAGACCAAACGTCACTGTGGATATCACTGGACTCGCCCTCAAAGCCGGTAACGCTGTCGTCTTAAGAGGAGGATCCGAAGCGTTGAATTCAAACAAGATTCTTGTAAAACTGATGCGCGAAGCCGTAGAAGGATTAATCGACCCTGATGCAATACAGTTGATAGAGAACCCCAGCAGGGAGCTAGTCAAGACATTACTTAGGCAGGACAGGTACATAGACGTAGTAATACCACGTGGCAGTGCGCAGTTCATTAGGTTCGTCAGGGAGAACTCGCTAATACCGGTTATTGAAACCGGGGCCGGTAACTGCCATATCTTCGTAAATTGGGATGCTGATTTTGAGATGGCGAATAGGATAATAGTTAATGCTAAGGTCCAGAGACCAGCAGTATGCAACGCAGTCCGAAAAGTCCTGATACATAGTAAAATAGCTGAGAAATACTTGCCACAACTCGTGAACGTTTTGAAAACATACAACGTTGTAATGAAGGGTTGTGAAAGAAGCAGAAAGATAGTTTCGTCTCTGTTAGAAGCCACTGAAGAAGACTGGTATGAGGAATACATGGATCTTACTCTTGCAGTAAAGATCGTTGACAGCGTTGAGGAAGCAATAAACCACATAAACAAGTATGGGTCTAAGCATTCGGATGCCATAATAACAGGCAATTTGAAGGACGCAGAACTCTTTACAAGCCTAGTAGATTCTTCCACAGTCTATGTTAACGCTTCAACAAGGTTCACAGACGGAGGCCAATTCGGCTTCGGCGCTGAAGTTGGAATAAGTACACAGAAGCTTCATGCGAGAGGACCAATGGGATTAAGAGAGATAACTACGACAAAATACATTGTATACGGTTCGGGTCAAGTAAGAGAACTCTAATAGGAGAAAAGAATATAAGCTTGAAAACAATTTTTTAACAAGGGCCGATAGTCTAACGGTAGGATGCCGCTCTTACGGCTTGTTGAAGGTAGGAAAGGCGGTGGTCTCGGTTCGAATCCGGGTCGGCCCATTTTTAGGGCATGCCAAGATGATCAATTGAATCAACGGCCTTTCCTGAACTGGGGTTAGCAATTCTATTAATGAGTAATCTTAGCTTTAGCATGGTTAGAAAGTGTGGCGAGGGCCGGATTTGAACCGACGACACCCCGGTCTTCAGCCGGGCGCTCTCCCAGGCTGAGCTACCTCGCCTTGCGATTGTTTTTTACTTGCTTTTATTTTAATTTTTCCTCGCTCCAGTTATAGTCTTTCTTTAAATGTGCACTACGGTATGAAAATAAAGCTATCATATGAATTTTTATAAGGAAGACATAAATTCGTACCTTCTTCTCAACTCTGAGGGAAGAGAAAATGAAACATGGTTTCAGCGAGGACGAGTACCGACTGGAATTTCTGAAGAAAAGCGGTTTCTATAGGAAAATGTGCGTTAAATGTGGTAGATTTTTCTGGACTCTTGATCCCTCCAGGGACAATTGCGGCGAATCCCCGTGCTCGCCATATACTTTCGTAGGAAGGAGGGTTGGTAGAATCATCGATGAGCTGAGACAGGTTAGAAGCTTGTTTCTAGGGTTTTTTAGAGACAGGGGTCACGAGGTTATCTCTCCTTACCCAGTGGTATGCAGGTGGAGGAGTGACCTCTACCTTACTGATGCGAGTATTGTTGATTTCCAGCCTTACGTTACTGAGGGCATTATTCCGCCACCGGCTAATCCCTTGGTGATTTCACAGCCTTGCATAAGGCTCGTTGACGTGGATATGGTTGGTAAGACGATTGGCAGGCACCTTACTATTTTCGAGATGGGTGGCCACCACGCTTTCAACAGCGAGGGGAATGAGATCTACTGGAAGGAGGACACTGTAAGATACGGTTTCGAATTCTTCACGCATGAAATGGGTCTTAAAGGCGAGGATTTGACTTTCGTAGAGAGCTCTTGGAGCGGCGGCGGTAACGCTGGACCTTGCTTCGAAGTGATTTCCCATGGCTTGGAAGTTGCGACGCTCGTCTTCATGAGGTATAAGGTTCACCATGATGGTTCTCTAACGGAGCTTCCAATACGCACTGTCGACACTGGTTACGGAATGGAGAGGATAACCTGGCTTCTTACAGGTGCTCCAACCGGTTTCCACGCTTTCTATGGGGAACTCTTACAAAAAGCTTCTCACGTCAGTGCCATAGATCTGCCTCCGGAGCTTCTCAAAGAGTATGCAATTGCTGTTTCCACTTCTAAAAATAAGTTTTTGAAACTGGAGGAGAAGCTTATGTTCGTTAAGAGGCTCGGTTTTACAGAGGACTTTGTAAACAGGCTCGAAAACATGGAGAACCTTTTCAAAGCTCTAGACCATGTTAAGAGCCTAGTATTCATTCTCTCGGAAGGGGTGGTCCCCTCTAATACTGGAGTCGGATACTTAGCTAGACTGCTCTTGAGAAAGACCGCTAGGATTCTGGATAGGTTTGACGCAAACAGCCTGCTGCTCGACCTTGCTTCATGGGAGTTAGAGTACTGGGGTAGGGATTTTCCAAGCCTACTCAGCCTTAAAGACAGTATTCTCAACCTTATCGAGATAGAGCTTAAGAAGTATAGAAGGAGTGTTGATGAGGGTGTGAAACGGGTTGAGGCGCTTATCAAGGGAAACAGGCCTGTAAGTGTTGAGAAGCTCGTTGAGATCTACGATTCTCACGGGATTACGCCAGAGCAGGTTGCGGATATCTCGTTTAAAAAAGGGGTTGAAATCAAGATTCCAGAAGATTTCTACAGTATGATTGCTTCAAGACATAAGCAGCCGAAGGGATTGGAGGAGGAAAGCATTAACCTGGGTTTCGACGAAAAAGCCTTCCCCGAAACTGTCAAAAAGTACTACGAGGATCCTGCTCTACTCGAATTAGAGGCCAAGGTGCTTGGTGTTTTCAAAGACAAGATTATTTTCGACAAGACTATCTTCTACCCTGAGGGAGGAGGCCAGCCTGCTGATAATGGTAAAATTGTTTTCAACGGGAAAGAGGCTTTCGTGAAAGATGTTAAGACGGTGAGCAATCGGATAATACACTTCATCGAAGGCCCTGTCCCTACTGTAGGTAGTATTGTAAAGATGATTGTTGATGCTGATAGGCGTCTCCAACTTAGAAGGGCGCATACGGCAACTCATATTATAAATGCTGCAGCCAGAATTGTGCTCGGAAACCATGTTTGGCAGGCAGGTGCACAGAAGGACGTCATAGAGTCTAGGCTGGATATTACTCATCCCCTTCCACTTACTGAAGAGGAAATCTGGAAGATGGAGCGTAAAGCTAATGAAATCGTTCTAGCTAACATCGATGTTGAAATAAGGGTTTTACCTAGAACGGTTGCAGAGAGGGAGTATGGTTTCAGAATATACCAAGGCGGCGCTGTACCAGGGAAGGAGCTCAGGATCGTTAAAATAAAAGGTTTCGATGCTGAAGCATGCGGAGGCCTCCATGTTAATAAGACTGGTGACATAGGGCTTGTGAAGATAGTTAAAGTCGAGAGAATACAAGACGGTGTGGAGAGAATAATATTCCGGACAGGGTTGTCTTCACTAGATTACGTAAGGTCTCTTGAAAACCAGCTTTCCCGCTTAGAGAGGATACTGGAAGTGCCGAGTAATAAGGTTCCGGAGGAGGTGGAGAGGATTAAGACTGAACTGAAAAACCTCAGCAAAAAAATCGAGAAGATTATCGAGGGCCAACTAGATTCCCTTGCCGACCAGTTGATTTCTAAGGCTTCTGAGGAGGCTGGGGTTAAAGTTGTGTTTCACAGCTCAGATGAGTTAGACATAAGCAAATTGATAACTCTTGGAGAGAAGGCATCTAAAAAAGAACCTAATGCTGTAATACTGTTAGCAACGAGTATTCCCACAACCCAGTTTGTTATCTTTGCTGGAGAGGCTGTTTTAGAAAGGGGGATTGATTGCTCCTTGCTGGCACAGCAAATCGTGAAGAATCTTGGAGTCGGTGGGGGAGCCGGCGGTAGGAGAAACTTTGCTAAGGGGGGATTAGCAACCAGGATTGATGCTAAAGTCTTCGAGCTACAGGCTTTAAAAACTATAAGAAGAACCCTCCAAATTTATTAAAATCAGCTTTTACATGGCTATCTTCATGAGAATCTTTTTTAAAGCTTAAATATTCAAACTAAAGTATAACTTTTGGAAACCATGGTTGAACTTAAAGTCAAGGTTGGGGAGAAAGGACAAATATTGATTCCTAAAATATTCAGGGATAAGTATGGAATAAAGGAGGGGACGAAAGTCTCGATCGAACCTACTGCCGAGGGCATCTTGATAAGAGGTAAACCTTCACCAGAGGAACTAATGAAGAGACTTGAAGGACATGTGGAGAAAATCAGGGAACTAGGTGTTTCCGGTCTAAGGCTAGGGGACCTTAGGAAGGCTTATCTGGAAATGGAGTTCGAGGAGAGTATCGGTTGAAAGTTTTTCTAGACTCCTGTTTCCTCATATACTTGAACGCAATGGTAGACGAGAAAAGAAGACTAATAGAAGAACTGTTTAGAAGGCTTATTAAAGAACAGCTTTTCACAAACATGCTCGTAGTAGACGAAGTACTCTACATATCTAGAAAGTATGGAGTAGCCTATGAAACTACACTGGAATTCTTGAAAAGCATAGTATTACCGTACACTGAGTTGTTGTCAGTTGAGGAGGAAGATTTGAAACCTGCAGAAAGGTACTTGCTAAACTATGGTTTAAAGCCATCCGATGCCATACATTTGGCAACGATGGAGAAAGCGGGAATAAGCAATATAGTTTCCGAAGATCAAGAGTTCGACAAGGTTAAGGAAATTAAAAGAATTTGGATTCCTCCTGACGCTCCTCCCTTGAAACCTTAATTGGATTTTAGAACTATTAGAAAAAATTTTCATCTGCCACCTTATTCGCATACTAATTTTCTAGAAAAGTAGCAATTAGATAGGAGTGATGGTCCCAATATTGGACACGAGGGCAAGGTTAATAGCTTGAGGCAACTCCTCCCTAAATCTTTAAGTATCTTCCAAAGCTTTAAGAAGCAAAACCTTGGAGAGGCTTCAATACTCTTTCTCAGAAGTTGAGAAGAAGTGGCAGAGGAAGTATGAAGAAGAGAGGGTTTTCGAGGCTGAGCCAGATCCTTCTAGACCAAAGTTCTTCGTAACCTTTCCTTTTCCCTATATGTCAGGTCCGGTCCATTTAGGGACTGCATACACTTTAACCCGCTTGGATGTAATTGCAAGGTATAAGCGTAAGAGAGGGTTCAACGTACTTTTCCCCTTCGCATTTCACTGGACCGGGACAACGATAGCGGGTATTTCAGATAGGATAAGAAGAGGAGATCAGAAGACTATTGAAATACTTGAGAAGATGGATGGTGTACCTAGGGAGGAGATAGAGCGTTTTAAAGACCCCGTCTACTTGGCTAGGTACTATACTGAGAAGAATCGTGCCGTCCTTAAGGATTACGGCTTAGCAATAGACTGGCGTAGGGAGTTTCATACTACGAGTCTAAACCCTGGTTTCAGCACCTTTGTTAGATGGCAGTACTTGAAGCTGCTTAAAAATGGGTACATCATTAAAGGGGTTCACCCTGTCGTTTGGTGTCCTAGAGATAGGAGTCCTACTGGCGATCATGATAGGCTTAGTGGCGAAGGGGTTTTCCCAGAGGAGTTTTATCTCGTGAAATTCAGGCTTGACGATTCCCATCTAGTGGCGGCAACCTTCAGACCTGAGACTGTGTTCGGAGTTACTAACGTCTGGGTTAACCCTGAAGCTACTTATGCTGAGGCTTATGTAGACGGCGAGAAATGGATCGTAAGCTTAGAGACTTTAGAGAAGCTTGCAGACCAGTTGAGAAGTGTTTCTAAAATAAGGGAGTTTAAGGGAAGGGAACTAGTGGGCAAAAGAGTCGTAGCCATATTCACTGGAGTAAGCGTCCCAGTTCTACCTGCTTCGTTCGTCGACCCTTCTATCGGCACTGGCGTTGTGTACAGTGTTCCTGCTCATGCTCCCTACGATTACATGGGGCTTGAAGACCTGAAGCGCAATGAAAATCTTCTCAGAGAATACGGCCTAGACCCGGATGAAATACGGTCAATAAAGCCGATACCGATGATAACTACAGAGAAGTATGGCTCTAACCCCTCGGAGAAGATTGTTAGAGAACTCGGCATAAGAGACCAGTCTGATCCTAAG
The DNA here is from genome assembly GCA_017601345.1 of Candidatus Brockarchaeota archaeon. GTDB lineage: Archaea > Thermoproteota > EX4484-205 > EX4484-205 > JAAOZP01 > JAAOZP01. Next base: position 11,668 of record JAFNIT010000012.1, read on the forward strand.
CTTGAAGAAGCCACTAGCCTCGTCTATAAGGAGGAGTTTCACAAAGGAATTACGCTCAACAATTGTGGAAGGTTCTCAAACCTCCCTGTTCAAAAGGCTAAGGAGCTTGTGATTGAAGAGATGAAGAGGAACGGCGCAGGGGACGAGATGCTTGAACTCCCCTCCCCAGTAGTATGCAGGTGTGGAACAAGATGCCGCGTTAAGATACTCCGCGACCAGTATCTCTTAGCATACTCTTCTCCAGAGTGGAAGGCTAAGGCTTTGAAAGCTTTGGATATTATGAAAATATATCCGAAGGAAGCTAGGGAGAACTTCGTGTACTTCATAAACTGGTACGCAGACTGGGCTTTTACAAGAACCTCTGGGCTGGGCACGCCAGTACCGTGGCTCCCCGACCAAATGATAGAGACTTTAAGCGACTCCACGGTATACATGGCTTACTACATAGTTTCGAAATACGTTAACAACGGCATTTTAAAGCCTGAGAATCTTACGGAGGAGTTCTACGACTACGTGATGCTGGGGAACGGGACTCCGGAGGATGTTGAGAAGAAGACGGGGGTTTCTTCAGAGCTGTTGAAAAGGCTCAGGTATGAATTTGACTATTGGTATCCTGTTGACCTAAGGGTTTCTGGAAAGGACCTTATTGCAAACCATCTGACCTTCTACATTTTCCATCACGTAGCCATATTCCCAGAGGAGAAATGGCCCAGGCAAATAGCGGTTAACGGTTTCCTGAGAATAGAAGGGCAACCAATGCACAAGTCTAAGGGGATATTCATCTCCCTGAGGGACGCGATTGAGAAATACGGCTCCGACGCTACTAGGATAACCCTAATCCTAGCGGCAGAAGGCCTTGAGGATCCGAATTGGGAGAGTGAGAAGGCGAGTAAAAACATCGAGTTGCTAGCAAACATATACAGGCAGGTTATCTCACTGCTTGAGGAAAAAGGTTCAGGCGGAAACGGTCACATGGAGGAGTGGTTAAGAAACTCTGTTAGAAAACGCGTCAACAGGATCACTGAAGCATTGGAGAACGTGGAAATAAGGGAAGCAACGAGTGAGACGCTATACGGCTTGAGGAATGATTTAAGATGGTACTTGAGAAGAGTCTCCAAACCGGATTCTAAAACGCTCAGGGAGGCTGTTGAAACATGGCTCAACCTACTCTATCCCTTCACACCGCACTTGGCTGAGGAACTATGGAGTAGGCTGGGTAAGGACACGCTCCTAGCAAACCATCCATGGCCTCAGGCGGGTGAGGTGGATGAGAAACCGCTGTTGCTAGAGAAGTACTTGGAGAACCTTGTAGAGGACACATATCAGATACTGAAAGCCATGGGCAAGACTTCTATCACAAAGCTGAGGATCATAACTGCTGCGGAATGGAAGAACAAAGCCTTCAAGGAGATTATTGAGAGTGCTCAAATTGAACCAAAGAGGATAAGAGAGACAATAACTCTACACGGTGCTGCTTTAAGCAGGGAGGAGCTTGGGGAATTCATAGGACAGGTTGTGAAGAATATTCCCAACATAACTGGAGAATACGGGATGGTTTTGAAACAGGTTTTGAATATTGGAGAACGTAAAATACTGGAAGAAGCACACGACTTCTTGGAGAAGGAGTTCAAATGCAGGGTTGAAGTGCTCAGTGAAGACGACATTCCTAAAGAAGAGTTGAAAAAAACAGTTGGGAAGAAACCGCCAGCCCAGCCGGGTAGACCAATGCTATTAATAGAATAGAGATAGAGTAAGATAAGAAAAGAATAATGTTGCCCCAGTGATTACAGAGGTCATGTTCCCCCAAAAGAATGCGTAGGCCTTAGATAAAAACGGGCTTCAGCCTTCCGGAAGCTGAAAATTTTAATACCTCGCGAAGATGCTAATACCCCGGGCCCGTCGCCTAACCTGGATATGGCGGCAGAACAGTGCCGAACCCTCTAAGCTGTAATAATCTGGGTTCAAATCCCAGCGGGCCCGTTTATCATAATCTTTCACGTACTCCTGTTCCTTAGAATTCAGACTTCTGCAAAGCTCATTAGGTGTCAAGCGGCACGTTAAGTGTGTTCATTATTGAGTAAAAACCCTAGGGAACTAGTGGGTTATTGCGGTCTGTACCGTGGGAGCTTGTGGAATATATCAAGGGCGGATAAAGCTGGCTGTCAAAAACCTTAGAAAGGTCATGGGTTCCTATGGTTTTGACAAGATTGCACCGGAGCTGGCGAAAATGGGACCCTGCCTTCAAGAATTATGCGGAGTTTGAAAGGGTTCTAGATGGTTTCGTTAGGCTTTTCGGAGAACTCCCAGAGTGTGTCGCTGACGGGAGAACTCGGATTGCGCTCTCCGTCAATGTTATAGACAAAAAGGTTACGTAATCTGTGCAGAATGCACTGAAAGAACGGTTGCAAAGAGCTGCAACATAGGGCCTCGTTAGAAGGCTTGAAACGAATCGAAGCTGTAGGAGTCGGCAACTGGACAGAGGAATGCAGGAGAAAATGGATACAGGCTACTGTCAACTAGATGAACAAGCTGGGCTTTTCTAATTCTTAGAGGCATGGTCCACCTTGCTATAAACTAGTCATGTTTAAAATACATTGTCTAAATGGCGTAGTAAGGTTTTTAACGTCTTACCGTATTTTTCTTGCATAGACGTGATGCATGAAGTGTTTGATTTCTGTTTCCAGCGCTCCGATCGCTAGGCTTGGAGATAAGGAGTATTACGATTTAATAGGCACTATAGGCGTGATGAAGAAGATTCTATCCGAGTCGGTTGTGGATGGCTTTGAGCTGCAGCTTGAGCCGGAATGGGATGGTGATAATCCTCCTTTAACTGACAGGTATCTTGCAGATTGGACCAGGACACCTAAGTATACTGCTAGGGAAATAGTAGATGTTTTGGAAAGGGAGGCGCTGCCCATATTATCTGTACATGCGAGCAGAGATATTGGCAGTTATCTCTGCTCAAGCCGGGAGCGCGATTGGGAGAAAGGGAAACAGGCTGCATACGATGCTTTACTTATTGCCAGCGAGCTGGGAGCGAACGTCTGCGTATTCCATCTATGGGATACTTGGGCCACTAGTTTCGACCTAAGTCGTATAGTAAAAATTTTCTGTGAAATTACACGTGAATTCCCTAGTGTGAAGGCTTCGGTAGAGAATATTCCAACGCATTTAGAGGGTTACACGCCCTTTGCTTTAGTCAAGCTTTTCGACTACGTGACGCTTGACCTTCGGTGGGCAGCCCTCTACAATGAGCTGAATCGTTTTGAGACGCTTATTGATAAAGTAGTGAATGTCCATTTACGTGGAAAGCTTTTTCAGGGAGAATGGTTCTTGGATCATCTAAACACTGATTTCTATGAGGCTTTGAAAAGGATAAGGGACGACTGGGGATATGGAGGATTGTTGACCATGGAGCCCGACGGCGCGGTCGACGGTCCGTTTGACAGTTCACGCTTCGAAAGCTTTATTAAAGCAATGAGAACACTGCGTACCACGTAGAAGCTTCATTTTTACTCAATAAGCAACGTCCCTTGAACCTAACTATTTACAGGCAACATTGTTTTAATAGTTATTATAATATGGCGCGCTTATTGTTCTCATTGTTAGACAGACCCTTATACGCTATGTGGGCAATGCCGATGTATTCATCGGTCACAGCCGCGCACGCTTTTAATACTTCTAGATTTTAATTTAGAAACAAGAGGATCATAAACTCCCTAATCAATAGAGAATTACTGCAAGAATTTCAACTCGTGTACTTCCCGTATTTTTTAAGCTCCAGCAGGTATGTACTCTCATAATAAGGTTTAATACGGCAGGGCATTATAATAAAGATAAGAAGTGACACTCCCCGTTGTAATCATTGCTGCAGGGGTGGCCTCTAGGCTAAGACCCTACTCAGAGGAGATACCTAAGTGCCTCATGGAGTTGGAACCAGATGTGACAATACTGGACTTTATATTGAGCAGGTTGGAAGATGCTAATCCTCCCCGCATCTTTATCGTTACAAGACCACAGTTTAGAAGAGTACTTGAGGAGAAGCTGAAAGGTAAGGCGGATCTAGTGGAGACTGATAAGGAGAAGTTTGGGAACCTCTACAGTGTTAGCCTAGCTTTAAAAGGGTTAGATGCAGATAGTTTCCTCATCCTCATGTCTGATCATATTTACGAGAAAGCAGTGGTCGAAGAAGTTTTATCTTCAGGGAGTAAAGCAGCGTTCACTGTTTGTCTCGACAGGAAGCCTTCACGGACTGAGGCGGAGGAAGGTTTGAAAATCGTTTTGAATGAACAGGGAGTAGCCTACGTAGACAAGGAGGCTCTGCCTAGACATGGAATAGATACTGGCGTGATATTGTGTAGAGAAAAGTCTAGAAAATATATAGAGAGAGCAATAGAACAGTTTGGCCCTAGTGCAACGATAGCTGACGCGTTGAAGCTTGCTTCTGTAGACAATGAAGTGGATTACGTGGACGTTACTGGAAGGCTTTGGAAAGACATAGATACGCCTGATGACCTAATTAAGGGTAGAGAGGTTTACTGGCAAATATTAAGGAAAGAAAAGGAGAATGAGGGGGGATTAATTTCAAGATACCTCATTAAGCCTATATCAACGCGTATTTCAATCTCGATTTATCGGAGTCTTGATGCGGAGCCTCTGGCGATAACATTGGTTTCACTAATCCTTGCCCTGTCTGCAGGTTTCCTTCTGATGATAAGAAGACCCTTATGGGGGGGATTGATTATCGGACTCGTATCTCTAATTGGTGAAGTAGGCAACGAACTAGTAAGCCTCTGTAACGGGAGGGCTTCTTGGAGGCTTCATATAAGCTCATTGCTGGATCGCTTTTCAGATATTGCGATAGTAGGCGGGTTTTCAATGCCTCTACTATCAGTTGGAGACAGCAGCATCTTCGTTTTTACTATTCTTGCAACTTCTAACATAATACTGGTGAGTTATACGGCTCAGATTTTGAACAGTATTGGTATAAAAGCAAGGAATTTAAGAAACATACCTGCAACTAGAGATGTACTCCTGTTTGTTGTTTTCATTACTTCATTGATTTCACTTCCACTGTATGGATTATACTACTTATCTATAGTCCCAATTTTCTACATATCGTACTCCATTATTCTGGCTCTGAGAAGTAGGAGAGAAAAAGCTAAGCCGAAGAAATTCAAGAATCTGCCTAAGCCTGAAATCGTAATAGAGAGGGGGGAAGTGGGTAGAAAGATTGAAAGCCTTGTCTCCAATTCACTTAAACTGGCGTTATCACTCATATTCCTACATATGACAACGCCAGTGGTTTCAGACATAACGTTGATAAGCCTCGACGACCTGGTTTTGAAGTCAGACCACTTGTTATCGTTCTTATCTCTAGCCATATCCATATACTTCGGGTACCGAATACTTATGGCTTTGAAATTCCTTATAGACGTTGTGACTAAACGCTTAGTATTGGTTCTTAGAATCTCGGAGTTCACGCTCAGACACATTTTGATTGATTCGTTATACATCTTGCTGGCCGTGGTGCTTTGGATTTATCTTCCTCCTCAGCTTAAACTCGTCCCCTATATCGGTGAAAGCCTTGCAAGGCTAGGAGCTTTAGCGATATTTGTCTTCTTCATACTAATACTTTATGATATGGCGAAGATTCTCTACAAGACTTTTGGAGACCTTTACAGGAGGATGATAGAGAAGATCACGGAGAAGATTCACGAAAGCATGAAGGCTTCTGAAAATGTTTAGATTTTTATTTGCGGGAAGAACTAATTAATAACGATCTCGGTGAGATGATAGATGAGAGCTATAATACTAGCTACTGAGAAGGATTTCATATTTGATGAGGATAGGCCGCTTGCCCTAGTTAAGGTGTGTAGTATCCCTCTTATAGCTAGAATCTTGAATTCCATTAGAGCTGCAGGAATCAGAGAAGCTCTCATAGTTTTAGGATTCAAAGGGGAGGAGATACGGAAAATGCTTAAGGATGGTGAGGAAATAGGTCTGAGACTATTTTATCTTCAAGCAGGGGGATATGAGGTTCCCGTGTTAAAGGAGTTTCTGGATGACGATTTACTGGTAATAAGTGCAGACCTCGTTATAGATACGGAGTTTGTAACTGAAATCATGAAGATAGAAGGGAATGTTGCTTGCTATCTTAACGATAGGGCTATTGGAGTCTACAAGCTGGACAGGGAATACTCGAGACTTTTTCAATACGATTTTACTTCCAATCTTAGTAAAATACTAGAAGAGATTGAGGCCGAGTCCATTAAACTAGACGTAGCTAAGATGGAGATGGAACATGTTGAGTTAAAACGTAAGGTTTCCCCAATCTGTGTCAAGATAGATAGTAGGAATTCAATCGAGCTTGCTAAGAGGAAACTTGTTTTCAGAACTCAAAAAGGCCTTCACTTCACATCCTATATAAACAAGTCTATAGAGGACCACCTCATCTATCGTATAGCCGAAGTATCTTGGATAACTCCTAACAGGATAACAATCCTTACAAACTTGCTGGCTTATACCGTGGCAACATTATTCCTCTCAGGATGCATGAGGATAGCGGTGATCCTGGCTTACATAGTTGGAATATTGGACGGACTTGACGGAAAACTAGCTAGGGTGAGGGGGATTTTAACGAAGCTTGGATATATTGAGCATACTTTCGACATGCTTTACGAGCAAACATGGTACGTGTGTTTCGCCTTAAGCCTATACTTTCTTGAAAGCAGTTATCTGCCGCTAGTTCTAGGACTATGCATGCTTCTCGTAGACAGTTTTGTGAGGCATTGCTATATGCAGTTTAAAGAGACTATGGGGAAGGCTTTAACAGCATACACGAATTTCGACAGGGCCTTCGCCAAGGTTGACGGAAGAAGAAACGTATACGTCCTGTACATGGTGCTTTTCTCATGGATACCTTGGTTAGGTAAACCCTTGTATGCTATGTATGCAATGTTGACGCACTCGTCAGTCACAGCCGTAATATATGTGATAAGAGCTATTCAACACATGAGTGCCGTAGACAAGGCAGAAGGGCTGAAAGGGTTTCTTAAACTTGTTGGAAAGCCCGATTAATTTCTTCAAACACTAGTTCCTACTGTTGTTTATTACTATACTTCTCCCTTAGAGCCCTTAACATTTGTCTCAATTCTTCCCTGGAGGGGAAGCTTATGGCTCCAGCTGGACACCTATATTTACATGCTTCGCAGCCTACGACACAATTGTACGGTTTGGAAACCACGACCTTGTCTCCCTGCCTTGAATACACTCCACGCATGCAGAACTCGACGCAAGACCCGCATTTAATGCACAGATCCTGGTTTATCCTAGGGTACCATTCTATTTCTTCCCTCGGCAGCCATAGGTTTGCCTTACTCATTCTCGTAAACCTCCATTATTTCAACTAGCCGTTAGTTTTTCAATGGTTTCAGCAACTTTCTTCATGGCTTCCGGAGTCTCCATGTTTCTAAGGTCTAGCGAAACCACTTGCTTGTCGAAGTCGAGACCTTTCTCAGTGAAAACGTCCTTGAACATTTTCCTCTGCATCCTTGGATCGCATCCACCGATCACGTAGATCTTATCCTTACCCCCGTCTTTTAAGAGGTCTCTCAGGAAGTTGTCCCCATCCGTGACGCAGAGCTGCGGGTGGATAACAGCGTACTCAACGTCAAGCTCGTTTCTAACGAAGTTCACCAGTTTCCAGAGCTCTAGTTTCGCGAATCCGGGGCATTCTCCGGTGCAGAAGCACATTATGAACCTGGGACGATTCTTAGCGTTCTTCATCTTGAAAACCTCACGTTGTCTATTGCCTTTTTAAATTTTTCCAGGGTCTGTTTCTAAGCCAACTATACTAATCATCAATCCAGAATACGTAGAACGCCGGAGCTTACTATTTCTTAGGATTTAAATCCACGACGGTCTACCCAAGCTTCAAAGCTTTGCTTCATCAATGATTATCTGAGCTATTTTCTGAACATCTCCCTCATATATATCGAGAGTCGGTATTTTCCGTAGGTACTTAGATATGTCGATCTCGTAGTCGATCTTTTTCCCAGCGTTTTCCAAGACTTTAGAGGCACACCTGTTGCCACACCCGTTTATAACTATGTTTCTCTTAGCTCTTCCAGCTATGTCTAGGTGCGGCTTCGAGCCTGCTGCGAGCGCTGTCGTGCAGCACATTCTGGCTTTGCCCAAGTTTGTGAGTAAAACTCCTATCTCATGTCCTATTTGCCCAACGTTCGCAGCCCCGTCGCAGACCCAGACCATGTTCTCCTGTTCAGCAACCTGGTGGCAGGGGTGTAGAATCCTGGGTTGGACAGCTTCCTTCTCACTAGGCATTAAGCATTCACCTCCTTGTTATCCGCCTCCCGTCTTAACCCATTTTTATCCATATTCCGAACATGTTCGGGATGCGTCTCCGTTTCAACACTGCCTTTTTCAGAGAGAAACCCCCGTATTTTCTCAGCTATTTCAGCGAAGGATTTGGCTGCAGGCGAATCCTCCTGAACCATTATGAAAGGCATACCTTCGTCGGACGCTTCGCATATACGCGGGTCCAAAGGGATCCTCCCTAGGAAGGGAACCCCCAGCTCTCTAGACATAGCCTCCCCTCCCCCCTTTTTGAAAACGTCTATCCTCGTCCCGCAGTTCGGACATATTAAGCCACTCATGTTTTCAACCACGCCTATGACCGGTATGTTAAGCTCCTTCGCGAACATCACTGCCTTCTTAACCACATCCTGAGAAACCTCTGACGGTATTGTGACGATGACCACGCCATCCATCTCCGGCAATAGCTGCATGACGCTTAGCGCCTCGTCACCGGTACCCGGAGGCAGGTCGATGAGGAGGAGGTCGAGGTCTCCCCAAGTAATGTCGGACAGGAATTGCCTGATCGCCGACATCTTAATGGGGCCGCGCCATATGACAGGTGTCTCCTGACTAGGCAGTAGGAAATCTATTGAGACAACTTTGATTCCTAAGGGGCCTGTTGCAGGGAAGGCTCCGATTGGGCTTATTTTGAGAATATCTCCCTTCATGCCGAGCATCCTAGGTACGCATGGGCCATGAATATCTGCATCCAGAATACCTATCTTACCCGAAGTACTTTTTTTGGCGAAAGCCACCGCCAGGTTCACCGTCACCATCGTTTTACCTACTCCACCCTTGCCGCTGATCACTGCAATCTTATGTTTCACTCTGCTCATTCTCTCTCTGAGTCTTCTCTCTTGTTCTTCAATAGTTTTCATCCTGTGCCCACACGACGCGTTTTCAGCGTAATACTCTGTCATTTTCCTATATCGTTTAGCCCCGATGTTTTATATTCTTTCGCTTACAAAAAGAAACCTAATAAACACTGCCAGGATTGTCTTTAGCTTTCCCTCCTGTAAGGTTTGCCTAAGGCTGCGGGTGCGCCAAGCCTTTTCCTCATGAAACCTATCGAACCTGTTGTTAAAACAAGTATAGTAGTAAAGTAGGGCAGCGTTCTTAGCAGGCTTGCAGGAACCCTGTATTCCTGGAGGTAAAACTGCAGAACTTCGACTCCACCGAAGAGATATGCTCCAATAATGCTCCCGAGGGGGTTCCACAGAGAGAATATTGTTAGTGATAGAGCTATCCAGCCCCTGCCCCTGATTATCCCCTCCTTCCAGAAGGGAGTATAGAATAGAGTTACGTAGGCACCACCAAGGCCTCCTAAGAATCCTCCCGAGAGAACGCACAGATATCTAACTAAGTGCACGTTAACCCCTGCAGCATCTGCAGCCTCAGGTTTCTCGCCAATTGTCCTTATGATTATTCCAATCCTCGTTTTGAAGAGAATAAACCACATCATTATTGAGAGCACTATGCTAAAGTATACTATTGGATCGTGAACGAAAAAACCGCCTGCTAAAGGTATTTCTGACAACACCGGTATTTGGAATATCTGAAGTCTTTCTGGAAGAGGCTGCCCCACGTATTTTCCTCCAATAAGGCTACTGACTCCTGTCCCAAGCATTGTAAGCGCTAATCCTGAAACAGTTTGGTTAGCTCCCAGGCTTATGCTTGTGAAAGCATGTATAAGAGAAAACAGGCCACCGGCAATCATTGCTGAAAAAACACCTATCCAAACAGATCCCGTGGCTAATGTTGCAACGAAGCCCGCTAAGGCCCCGATTGTCATCACGCCCTCTAATCCAAGGTTTAGGACACCTGATCTCTCACAGTATATCTCTCCCAGTGTTGCCAACAACAATGGTGTTCCAGATCTAATAGCCTCGGCCAGTATTGAAGCAGCTATATCCAAATTTTCCTCCCTCTTGCCTCTATTAAAATCCTGTATCTGGTTAAAATTTCGCTGCCGATGAAGAAGAGAAGAATCATTCCATTAAACACGTCTACAAAGCTAGCTCTTAACCTGAGTGAAACCTGTACAGAATCACTGCCAACCATCAAGCCGCTTATGAAGAAAGAAGCCAGTAGTGCCGCTAGCGGGTTTAAGCCTCCAAGCCAAGCAGGAATGATCGCCGTATAACCGTACCCAGGAGAGATGTTTTCTATCAGCCTACCTTGTACACCAGCAACTTCCCCTACTCCAGCTATTCCAGCAAGGCCTCCGCTTATCAACATGACGGTTAGAATATTTTTAGACACGTTTATTCCAGCATACCTAGCAGCTTCAGGATTACTTCCAACAATCTTAATCTCATAACCTATTCTCGTCCTACTCATAAACACATAAAGAATTATCGCTAATACTAAAAGTAAAATGAGAGTATAGTAATGTATCCTAGTTCCTCCTATTAATGGAAATCTCGCATAACTTGGAAATGGGTCTGTCAGAGGGAAGCCTCTTTGAGAAGGCCCTTTCCATGGACCTGTTAAAACGTAATCTAATAATTCTAACGAGATATAGTTCATCATAAGAGTCGTAATAACCTCGTTAACATTCAGCTTTATTTTCAATACAGCGGGAATCGCCGCCCATAGAGCCCCGGCTGCGAAACCTGCAAGCAACATCACAGCACCAACCAAGCTTGAAGGGATATTCGAGTATAATGCAATCCATGTAGCAGCCATGGCTCCGAGTATAAGCTGTCCTTCTGCACCTATGTTAAGCACTCTAGCCTTATACGCTATTGCAAGACCCGTTGCACATAATCCTATGGGCAGCATTTTCACAATTGTTTCAGATAAGCCGAATTCGCTTCCAAAGGCGTTCATGAAAATCCTAGCATATGCTTCAAGCGGGTTAATGCCGTAGATAGCAAACAGGATTCCAACGAGTACTAGGGAGAGAAGTAGAGTAAATATTCTTATTGATGCATTAAACCCTTTGGATACGACTATTCTTTTCTCCACTCTTATTTGCATCATGCCCCTGACACTTTGTTCCGCATTCTTTCGTCGTATGCTTCCCCTGCAGCCATCGCAAGCCCGATTTCATTGACAGTTACATTTCTATCAAATTCTTTGACTATTCTTCCATTCTTCATAACGATTATCCTGTTACTTAACGATAGTATTTCATCTAAGTCTTCAGAAACAAGCAAGATACTACTGCCTGAGGCCCTAAGTCTGTGGAAAACCCAATGCACGTAATTCGTTGAAGCAACGTCTAATCCTGAAGTAGGATTACTTGCAATAAGTATCTTGGGCTTTATTGAGAGCTCCCTAGCTATTATTAATTTCTGAATGTTTCCGCCAGAAATCATGTTTACAGGAGCATTCGCACTGGGAGTAACTATTTCGAATTCTTGAATAAGCCTCTCTGCTTCCTTTCCGATAGCTTTATTATCCATAAAGACCCCTCTGGAAAACCTTTTGTGAAGTTTCATTATCAGGTTGTCGGAGACACTTAACTCTGTAGCTACTCCGTACCTAAGCCTGTCCTCAGGAATGTGTGCAACACTCATCTTGATAATTTTATTTGGAGGACTGTTTGTGACATCTACTCCAAACATTTTAATAGAACCACCTGCCACCTTTCTCAGCCCCGTTATCGCTTCCACAAGCTCCCTCTGACCATTACCAGCAACCCCTGCAACACCCAGTATTTCACCCTCCCTGAGGACAAACGATACGCCGTCTACTGCAACAATTCCCCTATCGTCTAAGACTCTTAAATCATCTACTTCTAATACTGGCTTAGCCTCCTTTATCACTTCCCCAGCCTTAGGCTTGAATTCGAGGACTTTACCAACTATCATGCTAACCAGGTCAATTCTGCTGGCTTCACTCGGCTTAATGTCTGCCGCTACAACTCTTCCTTTTCTGAGAATCGTTATGGAATCACTAGCCTTAAGAGCCTCGTCAAGCCTATGCGTTATCAGAATTATAGACTTGCCTGTATTAGCCATCTTCTTTATGGATTTGAAAAGATCCTCCGATTCTAACGGTGTTAAAACAGAAGTAGGTTCGTCCAGAATGAGAATTCTGACATCTCTGTAAAGCGTTTTAAGTATTTCAACTCTCTGCTGCTCCCCTATGGAGAGCTGCCATATTTTTGCATCGAGATTAATCTTCAACCCATAAGTTTCTGACAATTCCATTATTTTATTTCTGATTTCGTTGAAAGGAATTCTTAAACCACCCTCTAGAAAAAGAGCGATGTTTTCCAAAACTGTGAGCCTATCGACGAGCATAAAGTGCTGGTGAACCATTCCAATTCCCATTCTTAACGCGTCTCTTGGCGAGCCTATGCTGACTTTACGCCCTTCTATAAATATCTCACCGGCATCAGGCCTATACATGCCGTAGAGTATTCTCATCAAAGTCGTCTTACCTGCACCGTTCTCACCGAGGAGTGCATGGATCTCTCCCACTCTTACCTTAAAGTCGACACTATCCAATGCAGTAACGGTGGGAAACCTCTTTACGATCCCACGCATTTCAACGAGATAGTTCTCGTTAGTAGTCAAATTCGTAAAAACCTTGGGAGAAATAAAAAGCGACGTATCTTAACCTTGCTGAAGTCATCCCGATGGAGAACCTATTATATTATCTACAAACCAGTTCATTTGCTCCGTGAAGAGTTGTTCAATAGTAGCCCTCTGCCCCGCTTGGATCTTTATGTTTCCATTTTGGTCCATAATTGGCCCCGTAAAAGGATCGAAAGGCACGTTAGCTTCCTTCATTAAAGCTAGTCTGTTCATAACAGCATCGTAAGCACTTATCGATTTTCCTGGCAAATACTTGTTTTTCAGCTCATCGATAAATTTCGGGTTAACTGGTACGCCTGGCTTACCTCCTAACTCTACCGCACCTTCCTTAAGCATCCATAGATAATCTACATTCTCCAAATTAGTATTGTTGTAAACGTTTAATGCAACCTTCATAAGAATATCCGCATATATAACTTCCCAATGTACTAATTGACCGCTGACGACAACATCTGGACCAACGTTCTGCATGGGACTGTAATGCGAGAAGACATAGAGCTGCTTACCCTGCTCATACTGCTGCTGAGCAAATTCAACAATCGCCGTCGAGTCTTCTGTGAAAGCAAGAGTATCTACACCTATGCTTACAAGAGCTTGCGCAGCCTCCCTCGCCAATTCAGGAGCATACCATTCATGAAGCCACCTTACATAGACTTTCGCCTCAGGATTAGCCTCCTTAACGCCTAGAGCAAAGGCATTGATGTGTCTTATGACTTCAGGAATGGGGTGGGCAGCTACATAACCTACTTTACCTGTCTTGGTTAATGCTCCTGCCATTAAGCCGTTTAGATAATACACTTGGTAGAAGTCTACAAAGTATGTCCCAGAGTTAGGGCGCCTCTTAAAACCGCTACAATGGAAAAACAGTTTGTCAGGATATCTTTGAGCAACATCTATAGTTGGATCCATGAATCCATAGCTGGTTGTAAAAACAATGTCAGCACCCTCCTCTCTTACAAGCCTTTCAATATACCTAGCGGCCTCCGCTTCTTCTACACTTTCTACGTATACTGTTTCAAGCCAGGGGAAGAGCTTTTCAACATGCTTCCTAGCTTGGTCGTGGGCAGCAGTCCATCCAAAATCCTCGACGGGGCCGACATAGATGAACCCTGCCTTAAGCTTTTTCACCGGCATACCGTATTCGTATCCAGGGACTTTACCCCACCCTCCTGCCACATAGCCTATTGCTACACCTACCGCGAAGAAAATCGCTATTAGGAGAACCATTATTCCACTAATCTTGGGAATACTCATCTTTCAACCCCGTCCACTGAGGTAGGACACAGGAATTTAAGTTTTAAAATTAGAGGGACAGTTTTTAAACAGGGTTAACGCAAAATAAAATATATCAGATTCATACTCTATCTGGATCGTGCAGCTTGCATCCTTCAAATCATGAAAGAACCTAAGATTGCAAATTGACAGAGCATTATTTTTCGATCTTCGAATAATCTTCTCCATGATATTCCCATCTTTACGTGTTACAATTACCGTATTCAGAAATAGAATTACAGGGCAGATCGGATATAGTAAAACAAAGTTTATATTTCACATAGCGCCCGATAGAGCTTGAGATGAGTACTAATCCCTATAGTAGCTTCTGTAAAATCGTATTAATCCTAATTACGATAGTTCTCCTCTTGGGAACAGTTTCAGTTTCCGGTTCAGTTACAACCTCTATGGAGATCGTTCTCCAAGGAAGGCTTGAACTTGGAAGCATTACGGACGGGGTTATCGTCATAACCTCGGGTACAGTGAAGATTGGCAACGTGGCGTTCCATGTTTCAACAATCCCTCCAAGAGGATTCAACGATTCGTTAAATTACGTGAGAATAGAATCGGGAAAACTGTATTCTGGAGCAATAGGTCTTGAGAGAGACCATTTGATGGGTTTGTCAGCAACTTACACCAGTATTAACGAAAACACGCTTTCCCTGGCCTTTGGCTATGGAGAAGCCTATTATCCAAGTTCAACATTCATCAGTGTTTACGGGAGACCCGGTATTTTCATTAATGCCACGGGTATTCTAATCCTTTCGGAAGACCGTGTAACGATATCTGCTAAGGGCGGTGCATTTCTACCCGTTGGAGAAAGAGAAGTATTGCAAGAAGGGTGTTTCATAGCGGTAGCGAAGAAACCCCAAATCTTAGGTGAAACCCTCGGTTTCTCCCGTTGGGAAATGTGGTGGATGGGGATCATCGAAGACGATGAATACTACTATGTTGCAGTGCCCACGGGAGAAGTTACGCCCTTTTTCATCTATGTAAGTCCCACCAGTAGGCTTGCTGGTTTAATGAGTACTTTTGGCGCCTTGTCTTCAGAACGGGGAGTGGGAATACGGGTTAACGTTTCCTGCAGTACCGGTAATACTAGCTTAGCATACTTGTTAACTAGAAGCCTAAGAAGGTCGTTAGAGGGATTCACATATCAAGAACATGCCTTTTTAACGAAAACAGGCTTTGACACAGAGAAATACCTGAAGGAGGTTAAGTACGCGGGAGTACTTCTTGCAGAAAGCGAGCATGCATTTGAGAAGGGCGATTTCGAAGTCGGAGTAGGCTTGTTGGAAAAAGCCCTTGTGAAAACCAATATTGCAATGGAAGCTTTGAGCCAGGCTAAGACTGACTGCGTAGGCATGTTCCTATTCCTAATAACTTTCACGTTTTTCCTATCGTCTCTCGTGGGTGCGATGATTGAAAAGAAAAAGGCGTTTGTGAGCATAGCATTGTTCACAGCACTTGTCCCAGTAGAAATTGCACTTATTCCGCAAGCTAGGATGGCAATCTTCCTTCTCAACCCAGAAGCCTTATCCCGACTAACCTCGACTTCACTTGCTCTATCACTGTTCGTAGCCGCCGTAACCCTATTGATAGTGGTGATGCTCATATTAGAGGCAAAAGGAACTCTGCTAAGCGACCTATTCTGGTACTCGGTTAAGAGCATTCGGAAGAGAATACTGAGGGCAGTGCTAACCATAGTTACAATAGCGGTGGTTTCTGCAGTCTCCGGAAGCCTCCTAGCAGTCGGTACAATCATATCAGTAAGAGAAGAAACCCATCCTTCAGTATTCCGCGGATTAAGCGTGAGCTCTCACGTGACCACAGTAACCTATATTTTCAGGGGGCTGGACCAGGCTAATGAGTTTATAGTTAATGAGTTTTTTGAACCAATACCCGAATTCCAAGTCAAGTGGCTATCGGGAATCGAAGGCGTGAGGAAAACATATATCGTCGCAATATCGCCAGTATTTGTTTCTAAGAGCGGTGAGAGAACCAGCGCATTCCTAGTAGCCACGGATGCTCCATTGTTTAACGGGACTTCATTAAAAGGAACAATGGTTTCAGCAAGCCTGGCAGAAAAACTCAAAATACAAGCAGGGGACACTATAATGATTATCGGAAAAGAGGTTGTGATTAGCACGGTAGATAGCGTATTAGAAGAGCCGGTAAAACTGGTGGACGGCGTTCCTCTAGACGAGGTTGAAGGTCCCTTAGTTCTAACAAGCTTGGAATATGTTTCCCCACCTCTAACAGTCTACAGGGTTATATTAGAAGGCGATTTTTCAAATGATTTGGTTAAAAGACTTGTTGAAATAAGCTACGAGAAGAATTCGACTTTCACCGTTCTTGGAGGCACGCAAATAACCCAGCGGACATTCAGATCTTTCAGAACGTGTCTAGGCATTGGCAGCGATACGAAAAGCCTACTCATATCGGGAGAGTTCGAAAAGCTCGTAGGCGCTCCCGAGCTTCTAGTTCTAATGGGTCTCTCATCTTTAATGATAGTAATTGCCCTCCTAGGCTCGTTGTACGAACGTCAAAAAGAGTATTCGACGATCAGCGCGCTCGGCGCCAGTCCAGGTCGCGTATCTCTCTTAATGTTTGTAGAGGGGTTAAGCTATGGTTTAATAGGCGGCGTCTTAGGATATGTCTTAAGCCAGTTCCTTCAAGCATATGTTTCCAATCCGGTAAACCCGATACAACAGTATACATTTAGCTCCATGCTAGCCAGTTTCATAATAGCAATAGTCTCATCCATAGTAGGAAGTCTCATACCGGCTAGAAAGGTCATATTAAAAGTTGTGCCAAGCCGTTTCCTTTTCAAGAAGATAGAGGATGTTAAGTTATTTGAGGACCATGCTGAAGCAACGATCCCGTTGAGAATAGTGGGAGACAGCAGTGATTTCATGACCTACGTTTCTTCATTCACTAAAAGGCCTCCGCCGATGAGCTGGGGCCCAATATACATGCAGGTTTCGCCACGCAAAGAAAAGGAGGGGCGCAACATGGTTGAAATGGTTTTAAGCTACAGGGGGGAAAGAGTTGCGAGTTATAGGATTCAACTACTATTACCCGAGAACCCCGGCAGCACTATAAAAGCAGTAGCCTACGCGGTCGCTGGAAAATGGGGTATTGATCACAAGTATTGCGCTAGAGAAATGCTGACAGCTCTCAGAGAAGACCTATTGCAATACGTAGAATGGAAGAAACAGCTTAGTAAGAAAAACAGTCGAGATTCGCCCAGGTAAGTTAACAAAACTCTTTACTGGAGCACATTTGACTATTTGTTTAATAATTTTACTCTCATCTTAGAGTGCAAGCATCTATCGAATAACCTGACTTCTAACATTAGCCTCCAAACTCAATTTTCTTTTCCTTAACCCATCTGACCCATTTCGTCTCCTATCCTTTTCCTCAAAGCTAGAAACCCCCTCCCCCTTAAGGATGTAACTATACCCTTAGCCGGGGCATACCAGTTTAAGAATTCGCTACAGTTTCCGCAGTGCTCCACTCATGCTTCTCCACACACTGCCAAACTGGGCAGACATCCAGCCCCATTCCCTTCAGGAAAAAGGGTTTTCCATCGGTCTCTATACAGTCAGCGCATTTTCTCACATTACTCTTACAAGCTTCGCAGCAAGCACCGCATGGAGGAATGCTTATTTTCCCATAATAATCCTAGCTCTTCCACCAGTATTTATTACTTAGGCACGAAGAGAAAGCAGGTAAATGTCTTCATAGTATTAAGCTTCTAAGCATAAAAGCTTAAACCAGATATCTGAAATTGAATAAATAACAAATATGAAGAAAGAAGAGGCTGAAACTGTTTACGAGCAGTTGAGGCAGGAACTAGGGGACGAAGAGGCTAAAAAAGAAGTCGAAAATGCTCGCAAATATCTTGAGAGGCATACTCGAGGCTTGGGCATAAGCGTATCTTGGGAGGATGCAATCCTATACTTAATAGCGGAAAAAGCGAAGATAAAGAAGGAGGTGAAAACAGGTATTGATATTTTTGTCAAACATTCTGGAAAACATTGGAAGATCTACTACTACCCTATAGGATCCTTTGAAGATGACTTGCCTATGTTTGGCAAATTTCTAGAGGAAGTTAGAGAAAGAGGCGAGGAGGTTTCAGCCATAATTCCGAACATGGGATGGGTCCCCGCAAGCATTTTACTAGGGACTAGTTTCCAAGGGGTTAAGGGATTTGCAGTAATAACTAGGATGACTGAAGAGGCTGAAGGGTGAGTCAGCGATTTGGGATTCCTAAGTTTAAGATAAATACCTCCTTCAGAGAATATTTTAGGGAAAGGCTGTTGGGAAGATGTTTGATTTGCGGAGACGAGTCTCCTCTAATAGCCGGCCAGCTGGGTGTTTGTTTAAAATGCACAAGAAGAACGCCGGAGAAGGCTGTCGAGATAGCTAAGCGTGTTCACGCCGATACGAGGAGGGCTTTCGGGCTTCCCCCAGTCCCTCCTAAGGATTCTGATGGTTTACCCTGCGGGATATGCGCCAACGATTGTGAAATAGGGCAGGGGGAGAAAGGTTTCTGCGGCCTAGTTTCAAATTCAAACGGCAATTTAAACAGACTCGGCGGGACTCCGGAGAAAGGTGTCTTAGAATGGTATTATGATCCTCTTCCAACTAACTGTGTTGCAGAATGGTTCTGCCCCGGTTGCACTGGTGCAGGGTATCCTAAGTATGCTTACAAGCCTACTGTTGAAAAAGGATATGTGAATCTGGCTGTTTTCTACGGGAGTTGCAGTTTCGACTGCCTTTTCTGCCAGAACTGGCATTTCAGACAGATGTCACAAAGCCTTAAGCCTATAGTAAGTGCTGAAGAGCTTGCTTATAAAGTTGACCAGAATGTTTCATGCATATGCTTTTTCGGGGGGGATCCTTCCACACAGATGATGCATGCTCTTGAAACAAGTCGTATTGCTCTTCAGAAGGCTGAGGAAGAAAAACGAATACTGAGGATTTGCTGGGAGACTAATGGTAATATGTTAAGAAGCCTGGCTTTAAAGGCTGCTGAATTATCTCTTAAAAGTGGAGGTATTGTTAAGTTCGACCTTAAGGTTTGGGACGAGAACCTTAGCAAAGTACTATGCGGGGTTTCAAACAAAGCCGCGTTAGATAATTTTAGAGAAATAGGAGAGAAGTTTTTCAAGCAGCGTCCAGAGGTCCCTGTTTTAACCGCAAGCACATTGCTCATCCCGGGTTATGTTGACAAAGTCGAGGTCGAAAACATTGCAAGGTTCATAGCGGAAATTGACCCTGATATTCCGTATACGCTCTTAGCATTTTATCCGCAATATGTTATGGATGATCTGCCAACGACTAGTTGGAAACAGGCTAAGGAATGCTATGACGTTGCTAAAAATCACTTGAAGAAAGTTAGAATAGGAAATATACATTTACTATCTTAGCACACGCTTATGTTTCGATGAGACAGATATGAATAGATTCCTTTTCTTGAGAACCAACATCGAGGAAATAAGCTTAAGCAACGTAAGACTACCAAGAAGTCTTTTGAAGGCTCATGAGTTTCTGAGAAAAGGCCTCTTAGGGATCATGTTTGACGATGCCATCGAGACCTATGGAAGGCTCAGGGTAAGGTGCTTCGAGACTGATCAGAGCGGGGTGACTGACTTTAACGGCAGAGTTAGCTTCAGGATGGCCGGCTCAGGATTTGAGGTCACTATTTACCCCGCCAAGGGAAAGAACGGGATAACCGCCTACGAAAAAGCCAGGGTGAGGCTATGACCAGGCGTAACCTTCTCGGTGGTTTTCTGAGTCTCGCTAAAGCCTGGCCATTATGCTTGGCTAGTGCTATGATAGCGTACTTCACCGTAGTCGGCATGCTCCTACTCCTCTCTCCGGATATCGCTGAGTTTATCGTCAACGGGGCGCGCGCATACCATTGGAAGCATCGTCGCCACTTGTTGAGCATCGAAGACCTTCTGTCCCTTAAGATTATACTTTTCCAGAAGCTCGATTGTTCTCTGAAGAGTGTCTTCTTTGGGATAGATCTTGAGAATATTCTTCGAAACCAAGTATTTCCCATCTCCTCTATTGCCTCCTTGGGCTCCCTCGGATTCTCGACTCTTTTTGGATTAGTAATGATGGCAAAAAACTACATTAAAAACTGAGGACAGATGCAAAGGGAAATCTGACCGCTCAAACCTCTATTCCTTAAATCCCTTGATTTCTGGTTGAAAGGGGAAGTCTCATCTGCAGCGTAAACCAGAACATTAGTATCTAGAAGGACAATAATGTCAGAGGTGGCCATAGATTTCCTCTCTCGTAAGCCTACCCTTGACTTTTAAAGGCCAGCTTTTGAATGCTATTCTCTTGCTCTCCCTCGGCTTCTCAACCCTTCTAGCTTTGAGTAGATCGATAAATTCTTTCACGATCTTAATCTCCTCCGTTAAACATTCGACCTCCAGCTTCTCCATTAACATCTTTTTCATTAAAACTGATATTTATCCTTTTGCAGGGAGAATTTTAAAACAGACTTGCAAATCAAATCCGTGCAGGAAACTCATATACTGATAGGCTCGTTTTAAAATCCTCCTCATCCATTAAAGCTTTTTCGTAGCGTGCACTCCAGCTTAAAAACGGGAGATAGTAGTCAAGAAAAGGTAAAAGATGAAGATGATGAGTGAAGCGCGGGCTTGAAGAAACTAAAAGAGTATTTACTCAACTAGCGTACTATGGTGACGCACGCTTATAGTTACGGTAGAGTTATCGAAGTTAGGATGTCTTCTCCACTTGCTGTATGAAGAACTATGTTTAAAGTAGTTCCGGATTTTAATGTGGTTGGGCCTATCTTATCACCGTTTTTTAGATCTATTGTGAAAACAACCGTTCCCCCAGCTGGTAGAGGCACGCCTCTGCCTAATGAAAAAACAGTGCTATCGTTCACTTTTAGTATCTTGCTGCTACTGGTCCATGCACCATTTAGATTGCAAGCAACCCCGTTTATCATGACTGAGGTAATCGCAGTATCGGTGGAACCTGTACCCTTTGCTGTGACGTTAACCGTCCATCCCTCCGGCTCGGGCTTAGGTTTAGGCTTGAATACAAGAACCGCGACTCCAGCCACTATTACAGTGATGAAGCCTAAGATAGCGAGGAATAAGCCGAGCAGGAAGGCTCCGGCTGAAGTCGAGTAGTCAACTATCTTCTTCTCGTAACTTATCCTTGCTCGAAGAACCACAGTCTCATTATAGTTGCTCGCATTCTCAATAACAAAATATATGTTGCTTTTAGCCTGGTCCTTGGTGAGAGGAAATATGAAAGAGTCGCCCATTATTCCCTTCTTCTCATAGTAAGCTGAATAGGGTTTGCCTAAATAGAGGTTGCGGAAATTCTCATCGTTAAAAACGTAGAAGTTGAAGTTGTTGCCACTGCTCTCTCTAACATTACCCTCAAGCACAATGTTTCTAACCTCGCTCATGTTTAAAAAGAAAAGCGGAGCAAGCCATGCATAATAGCTCGTGTACTCGGACCATGACCTTTCAATAACCTCAACATAGCTTATTGTAGCACTAACTATAACCACTCGACTCAATGCTTCAGAAGGAGCCTGCGGGTTAAGCTCAGATTTAGGAACTTCAGCCAAAATAGAAAAGAGAGGGAAGCTCTTCTTTACTGTTAAAAGCTTTTGCGAAGCTGTAGGAAGAGGCTCCTGAGCCCTTGTAGTAAGCTTCTGAAGCCAAACCATTCCTCCAGATTTCAAAGTTCGAAGAGTCAAAAACATAGAAGTCAAAAACTCTTGTGGGAGAATGCTGCTCAACTGCGGTTCCACTTACAACAATGTTCTTAGCGTCGCCAAGAATTAGTGGAGAGAGTGCAAAATAGAACCAGTAAGTTCCACTCCAGTTATTCAGGTACTCCCAGTAAGTAGGCCTTACTGAAATAGCATCCTCAACAAGGCTTACACTTTTCGCCTCTTCTTTCAGTCTCGCTAAGATTCCAAGCGTTTTTTCCACAGAGATGCTACTCGGCTCCCAGGCAACCTTGACAAGACTTGGAGAGATAAATACCATAATAATCCCTAGGATAAGAAGAACTAAACCTAAAACGAAAAGTATCTTTGGGACTTTCCTCATACAACTTTTTATAATGAACACTAAATTATAAGCTTTATGTGCATAAGAATTCCTTTTTAATAAGCCGAATCCTCTATTTCGAATCTCATGCATACTAGAAAATGTTGCATTTATAAATTCCGATTAACGTGTCTCAAAGACTACGGGATGAGTATGGCGATAGACTATGGTAGAACAAAGGGCATAGTCAGGGAGATCAGGGAGGAGCAGCCTGGAGTGGTAGCAGTAAGCTATGTTGACAGCGAGGACAGGGTTTTCGGGCATAAGATAAAGCCTGTGGAGGATTAAGCTTATTTGCAATATTGGTAGAAGGACCGTTCCCTTTTTCTCTGTATGTCCTTTCAGCATCACCGAAGAGTTTTTAACTTCTCCACAAATTATTATTCACCATGGATATTTCCGAAAGAGAAGCAAAAAAATCGCGCGCGATGATTAGGCCTTCTGAAAGATATAGGGTAATAATTTTTTAACAACCTGCTCGACTTTAAGCTCCTCCTGACTTCCAGTACTCATATCTTTCAAAGTAATTATGTTATTCTCAACTTCTCTACTACCGATTATCGCAACATATTTCATACCCATTTTAGAAGCATATGAGAGAGCTTTGCTCACATCCCTTCTCATTGGATCGACCATCGTTGGTATGCCTCTTGCTCTCAGCATGCTCGCAAGCTTAGTTGCTAGAAGATCACCTTTTTCAACCATGCTTATTACTAAGCATGTTATATTATCCTTTGGAACAGCATTCTCATCCAATACTAAGCTTAAACGGTCTATCCCTGGTGCGCAACCGACGGCGGGAATATCCCATCCTAAGAGGCTTGCAAGCTTATCATACCTTCCTCCACCGTTGACAGCTATCCTCAAATCCTTAGCATATACTTCGAAAATCATCCCCGTATAGTAATCTAATCCTCTTGCAAAACCCATGTCAACAACTAATTCGCCAACTCCACTTGCCTGAGCGAGTTCTATTATCTCCTT
>JAFNIT010000033.1:0-1674 GCA_017601345.1 Candidatus Brockarchaeota archaeon
GCAAAAGGTCTAGGCTGATTGTTGAATCGTTTTCAACAAACTGGTTTGAAGGAAGCTGGAGGCTTAAATAATGCAATCTAATATTTTCATCTTATCATATGTGACTCAATTAATCCGTTTGTAAACTCTTTATACAAATTAACCCATACTACACGCTTTCTTCAATGCGGGTGCCAACCATAATCATTTAAGGGATATTTTTCATTAAACTTAGTTTTATCAATTAAAAACTTATATAGAAGAAAAATACTTTTAAAACTTTCAAATGAAAAGTGAGAATAAAGTCTTTAACGGAAAGATTAAGTGGGTAACGGTTCCAACGATAATAATTCTGGTCTCGTTATCAACTACGACCTCATTGTGGACACATATTCCTGTTAAGCCGGCTGACGAAGGCGTTTTAACCCAAAGTTTCGCCTTAAAGTTCAACCAACCTAAAGTAAGTAAAAGCACTATAAAGGATTACTGCACTGTTTCGATGCCTGAAACCAGACTATACTTAGTAGAAGGTGCGCCAATTGTGCCTGTTAAAGTACACACCTTTAAACTACCCTATAACTGTGAGGTGAAGAATGTAAAAGTCAACATTGAAACAGTCCCCTTAAAGGGACAGTACAGGTTGCTTCCGAGTCCTAAGCCTATGAAACTAGACTCCTCCAAGCCTGAGGCGCCTGAGGTGGAAATGTTCGAAGAGGACCCGAGTATCTACGAGTCGGACAAGCCGTATCCGGAGAAAATGTTTGAATACGAGGTTAAGAAAGGCCTAGACCCCCTCACCAGGGAAAGAGCGACCTACGTAATAGTAAGGATCTTCCCAGTCCAATACGTCCCCAAGAAAGGATCGCTGACCTACACGTCCAAGGTGGAGATCAAGGTGGATTACAGGGGTCTCAGCAACCAGGTTGAGCCTTTGCAACAAGAGGTCTACCTAGTGATAATAACCTCCACAATCCTTCAAGAAGTTGCTCAAACTATAGCAGGATGGAAGTCTTCGCAAGGGTATACCGTATGGGTACGTACCGTGGATTGGATTATTTCAAACTACGCTGGCTACGATACTCCTGAGAGAATCAGGAACTTCCTGAAAGACGCTGCATACAATTACGATGTCCGGTATGTTATAATCTTGGGCGACGATGAGCATGTCCCTGCGAGAAGAGTCTACTCTTCAGAATTTGAATATCTGGCAGAATATAATCCTTGGATTGAGAGCGACCTTTACTACGCTGACCTCGACGGCACATGGGACACCAACAACAACCATATCTACGGCGAGATGAATGATTACGTCGACGGTTATCATGATGTTTTCATCGGTAGGCTACCAGCAAGCACACCAGACGAGGCGAATGCGATAGTTAGCAAGCTGATGAGCTATGATCCTGATAACTCTTGGTTTAGAAGGGCCCTCCTGCTGGGCACAGTCACTTTTGAAAATAGGCCAGCGCCAGAGGGCGAAATACTGAAGGACCACTGGGAGGCAAACTGGCTTCCAGACAACTTTTCTTGGACGAAGCTGTACGAGGGACTGGGCAACCTTAACCCATCTAACGTTAAAAGTGAGATTGATAATGGCTACGGCATAGTCAACTTCGCAGGCCACGGTGACACGGACCTGTGGTACTTTGGAGAAGGTGGGTTTTTCCTTAATTCAGATGTCTATGAGCTTACCAA
>JAFNIT010000033.1:2378-8004 GCA_017601345.1 Candidatus Brockarchaeota archaeon
AAGGAGTTTGGCCCAGCGAAATCGAAAGCGTATTAACCTCCATGGGCTTCAACGTATACGTTTGGAAGGAGAGCGAGAGCGGTAATCCTCCTCTTAACATTCTCCAGCACGAGAATGTGAGAGCAGTAGTATGGCACACGGGCACGTACCGGTGGTGGGCTGTAGACCCCTATGATGCTCAAACCCTGATACAGTTCGTGGAGGACGGCGGGAGGCTCTTGTTAGAAGGAGAGGATATAGGATACGACCATTGGTACGAGTACGACGAGTTCATGCGGAGGGTTGCACATGCCCGCTATCTTGTAGATAATACTGGCGTGAACACGATAGTGGCTACGGCCAAGCACCCCGTAGTCTATGACTTGCCAGTATTCTCCTTTGAAACCATGCCTCCTTATCCGGATGGGGTTGAGCCCGTGAACAATGGGGAGGAGGTTGCCCGCTACCAGAACACTCCATACTCTGCGATAGTGGTTTACGACGGGCTCTACTGGGGTTTCGGAGAGAGGGTCGTATACGTAGCCTTCCCGCTTCACTACCTCTACGAGAGCTATAGAAACCTTTTAATTGAGAATGCTGTCGGATGGCTGATGACATCCTATGTTCTTAAGGCAAGTACTGATAGTGGAGTCTACCTTCGAGGCTCCACGGTTAAGGCTGTTGCAAGCCTGTTCGACGGGACTAGCCCCTTACCCGGTGCCACCTTGACGGCGAGCATCTACTATCCTGATGGCACAGTAGTCTCGGGCTTAACGATGTACGACGATGGGACCAATGGGGACGATGTAGCTAACGATGGTAACTACACTTTGCTCTACGATATACTTGATACGTGCCCCATTGGCTACTATCAGATTGAGGCGAAGGCTAGCATACCTGGCTACGTCCCCATCTACAGGAACGCGACTTTCAGGGTTATGGAGAGCCCAAGTTTCAGCCTCTTTATAGAGGACAGGGATATTGTACAGGGCAAGATACGTGTCAACATTACCGTGTCTAATGACGCAGGTCTGAGAATACTCGTGATCCAGTACCGTATTGACGGCGCAGACTGGGCTGACATTCTTTTACCCATCGACGGGGTTTATGATGAGGACACTGAGACCGTGCATGTCGAAATAGACGGATACTCATACTCTCCGGGAACTCACTCTCTCGATGTTAGGGCTTTTGCCGAAGGCGGTTTCGAATCCTGGTGGCTTTGGCGGCCCTTCACAGTTAGGGAGCTCTCGAAAAGATATAACCTCATTTCCCTCCTCTTGTATCCTGAAGAAGGATACTCTGCCAGCAGTCTTGCGAGGGCAATAGGGCCTGAGGCTACTCTTGTTGCGAGCTGGGATACTGCAACTCAAGCGTTTAAGGGCTATGTGCCAGGCGTCAGTCCTCCTGCAGACGACTTCCCTATAGAGACGGGTTTCGGATACTTCGTATACCTGACTTCCCCATGTAGGCTCGTGGAGTTCCCAGGGTGGTGACACATGAGGAAGATTTCCATTGTTCTTGCTTGCATCATCCTCCTATGGGCGCTTGCTCCAGTGTTCACGAGTATTGTTAGAGCACAGGTTCCAGTAGCCGTATGGGGATACGTGTACATGCCTGACGGTAGTCCTGCAGCAGGCGCATCCGTCTCTATTTCAGGTGGCGGTGCTTCTAAATCTACTTCCACAGGGAGCGATGGCAAATATGGGCCAGTGACCCTAACAGTTTCATCGGTTCCAGTAACTATAACTGTCAAAGCGTCGAAAGGCAGTTATTCCGGTAGTGCTTCTAAAACTGGGGAAGGGACGATGAGGATAGATGTTCATCTTTCAGCACCGCCCCCACCTACCCCGACTCCCTCACCTACCCCGACACCGCCTCCAGAGAAGAAGTCCACAAGCCTCCGGATAACGACCTCTAAGACGGAGTACATGAATGAAACCGCTAAGATCAGCGGCTCAATATCTCCTAAGATGAGTGTCGAAATTACGCTCGTACTTGTAAAGCCAGACGGCTCTACTTCTCAGGTTAAGCTTAATACTGATTCCGAAGGGAAATTCTCGTACGAATTCACGCCTGATGTTCTTGGTAAGTATAAGGCGTATGCTCAGTTCAAAGAAACCAGTGAGTACAAAGGTTCAACAAGCAATACTGTTGAGTTCTACGTTAAAATGAGGCCTATAATCGACCTTTACGCATTAGCGTCGGGGCTGAGGCAGGTTAAGGTAAGGGGTAGTGTTAGACCTGCGCCCGAAACTAACGCGATAATCATACTATACATTAGTTTGGATGGCGGCTCTTCATGGTTGCATCTTTACAATACCACTACAGACAACGAGGGACATTTTATGGTTGACGTGAACATGAGCATTAGCGGCGAGCTTATGTTTAAAGCAGTTTTCACAGGTACTGAAACCCTAACTTGTGCTGAAAGCACTAGGCCGCTTGCATTCAGGCTGACGAGCGAAGAGGAGGAACAGCTTAGGAAGCAACTAGAGGATAAGATAAACGAATTAAGGAAACTTGAAAAAGAGAATGAGCAATTAAGAGCCAATATTACGCAGTTGATGAATGACATAACTGATCTATCGGATAGGCTTAATGAGGCTTTGAGTAATTTGAGAGAATTTGAAGAAACCATATCGTATTACAAGATGATAGCAATAATGGGCGCTTCTGCATCTCTAATTTTAGGCTTAGCTGTAGGAATACTGTGGGGACGGAAGCTACGTGGGAGAGAAAAGACTCAAGAGAAACCTACAATTTAAATCTTATTTTTTAAAACCCTTTTTTATTTAAATTTTAAAATGCTTTAGACGAGAAAAAAGGTAACTTGGCTCCTTAGAAGGTTTTCCAGTTCTTCGCTTTCCTTTTCGCCTGCGAAAAATATGGAGCATGAAGATGTTTAGAAAGTTTCCCAATACTTGTTTTCATAATGTTTTCAGAAACGTCAAGAAGTAGTTAACTCTGGTAATGCTTCTCATGATTATAGACTTTGCAGGAACTGTTTTAAAGATCCCTGTAAATTCATACCGAGGAAAAAATATCTTCGAAATCGGTGAGAGCAGGCTCCGGAAAAAATAAATATTCGAGGTTGCAAGTCCGGTTTTTGCTTATGAAGTCGTTTACGCTAAACTTGCAGACGAGAATTATCTTCGGGAGAGGATGTTTAAGCCGATTAGGCGGTGAAGCAGCTAGTCTTGGAGACAGGTGTCTGCTGGTTACTGGGAGGAGTTTTGCCAGGGAGAGCGGGTACCTGAAGACTCTAGTCGAAATACTCAGCGAATCGGGTTTGAAGGTAACGGTTTTCGACAAGGTCGAACCTAATCCTTCCATAGGGACTGTTTATAAAGGCGCTGAAGAGGGCTCGAAAAATAATTGTAACCTTGTAGTGGCGTTAGGAGGCGGGAGTGCAATGGATGCTGCAAAGGGTGTCGCATTCTTATTGAAGAGTAATTCTAAGCTTGAGGAGAATCTCTTCCCGAATGAAGTTAATGACGCTCTTCCCCTTATAGCAATACCGACCACATGCGGCACCGGTAGTGAAGTAACGAAGTATGCAGTACTCACCTTGGTAAAGAATCATGCTAAAAGGAAAGTAGTCCTGCTGGGTAATCCCCTGCTGCCTAAAGTTTCAATCCTCGACGCCAACTTATTGAATCACCTGCCGAAAGAACTCGTTGCCTATACTGGTTTCGATGCTCTTTCTCATGCTTTGGAAGCATATACATCTAAGGATTCAACGCCTTTCTCAGACCTTTTAGGGTTGGAGGCTGTTAGGATAATATTGGAAAACATCATAGAAGCATTCAGAGGTAGTCCAGAGGCTAGGGAGAACATGCTTTATGCAAGCATGCTTGCTGGTATGGCAATCAACTTCGCAGGTACGGAGATAGTTCATGCCATGGGTTACTATCTCACCAACTATCACAATGTGCACCACGGGCTTGCCAACGGAATGTTGCTTCCTCATGTTCTAAGGATGGAGATTCAGAAAGGCTTTGGAAAGCTGGAGGATGCTGCTTTAAGATTAGGCTTGGTAAATGGGATGGAGCTTGTTAAGAAGATCGAGGAGCTTGTAGATCGGGTCGGGATTCCAAGAAGCCTCAAGGATTTAGGGTTGGAGGAAGATGAACTGGACGCTATGGTTGCGGATGCATTATCCTACGAGAGGAATGTGAATAAGCATCCTCTTCCTCTTACGGCGGAAGATTTGAAGATGCTTTTCACTACGGCGTTCTCTGGAAGAAGGTTTCAAGCGTAGTTTCTCCAGATACTTCGCCCGGTTTAATTAGCGTTTAGATGCTACGAGGTAGCCTGCGGAAAATATGAGCAAACCGCCTATAATCCTTAGAAAAAGTGGGTTTCTGCATTAGGAAGAAGTATCCGAATACTACGGCGTCAGCTGGCTCCAGGTAGGTGAATACAATTGCTTTCTGAGCCTTAACCGTGCTTAGTCTCTTTAAGTAGAAGGTTACAGCAAACGCAGTATTGAGGATTCCGAGTAGGGCTATGAGCATCCAGGAGTTCAATGTTTCAGGCATGCGTAGTGAAAAGCATGCTTGTAAACAAGAGCGGTGAGAGGAATAGTGCAAACGCTAAGTAGGAGTAGGATACTATTATAGCACTAGGGTAATTGGCTACTGTTGCTTTGGATACTATTATGAAGCCTGCACACGAGAGGCCTGCAAGCAGTCCCGGGATGATGCCGAGCAGATTTAGGCTTCCTAAACCCTGCTCGTAGGAAATAATTATCATCCCAGTCATACATAGTGACAATGCGATTATCGTTATCCTCTCTTTTTTCTTTCAGGAAAAAGGTGAGAAGAATGCTACTAAAACCAGGGCGACGTAGTTTAACAGGGCTTCTGGCGATAGTGATCGACTTCATAGATTGGAGCAGGGGGTCCAGCCTAGACTTAAGCATATTCCTAACGCAATAATATTTTTCCAAGCCCTTGCTGTTTCTAAAACTTCGCGTCTCCGAATAAGAAGGAAAATGGAAGAGAACAAGGCTTGAACCAGAACTCTTAAGAAAGCTATGGTTAAAGTATCTGTTTACAACGACCCCGTTAGAGCCCCAGATTAGAGACGCGATCGAAACATACAAGTATCCTAGCGATTCCGACTTCCTGTTGAGCAATGTTCTCGCTTAATTGAGAAGAGGATTTTAAAGCCCAGTAGTATTCAGGATGTTTTCCAGATTATTCGAGTAATTCTCTGAGGATCGTATTCAATTCTTCTCTGTCTTTTAGGGATTTGAACATCAATCTGCCATTCATGAATACCGTGAATTCCCTGTCTTTAAAACTTGCTTTTACGGCGATTCCTCGAACTTCTGTAATAATCCTGCTCTTATCAAGGGTTTTCTTTAAAGCCTCCTCCTTCTTTTCATGCTTCAGAATCACCACGTAATCTTTTGTCTTAGCAGCCCCACAGGCTTCTTCTATCCTGCTCACGTAATCTTCAATCATTTTCCCTCCCCCGGCATGAGCCTCTGGGAAATAATCTTTGCCAACTCCTCTTCTTCTAACGCTTGTTTCTCTTCGAAGGTTTCTTTTTCAGGCATCCAATCTGGCTTAGACCCTTTCTTTTTAAAGAATTCTCTTATCGCCCTCCTCAAAGCTCCGACTGCCAATACTCCGCA
>JAFNIT010000034.1 GCA_017601345.1 Candidatus Brockarchaeota archaeon
AGACAATTATAGTGAAAGTTTGGTCGCCAATCCTTACATAGTAAGTGCCTTCTTCAGAGAAAGTTAGACTATGGCTTAGGCTCTTTCTCTCATCAGGATTTAGTAAAATCAGCCAACTTTTCCTAGTCTCGCCGTTAACCGTTAAAGTAAGATTGTGAGTACCTATAGCGTTGCCGGTGTTAGAAGCAGTAATGCTGAATGTAACAGCCTCATTCGGCCTCACCTGCTCTTTGTCAACCGTTACATCGATTACTATGTTTGGTAATGGTTGCGGGTTTACCAGTTCTATGGATGAAAGATCTACCTGCCACCACCTCCCTTCATATTCAACTTTAAGGTGGACTAAAAGGGTGCCGAAGCTAACTGGGGCGAACCACCATTCTACAGCCCCACGGAAAGCCTCCGGAGCATTCGTAAACCCCTCCCATCTATATTTGTAGATTAAAAGGGATGTTGGACCGAATGCCCTCGTTTCCGAGCCTTGGAAGAATAGCCTTCCATAACCTGCTCCCCAATAGTAGTAAACTGTTTCAGGCTTCCAAGCTTCCTGCCAGGTACCAATCCAGGTGAACCATAGTGCAAATAAGGAATACGACATCATCTCAGCCATCTCGCCAGTATATACGGTGCCCTCAACCTCTGCCTGTAAACATTTTCCAGTGGATTTCGAAATCCATAAAGTTACTTTAGTTTTTTCTTCACCTTCCTCGATATATTTCCATTCAACTTTCCATGTAGCCTCTCCACCAACCGTATCCTCACTCAGGGTTCTGAAGCCAGTTTCCCAATCGGTTCCTTCAATATCTGAGAAGTGAAATCTGGCTGATCTGACATTGTTTAGAAGTATTGCCAGACTCTCATACATTTCCTCTTGCTGCGCGTATGAAAACACCGGAGGTCTTCCAATTAACGAGAATGCTGCCATAATGATTAAGCAGAGTACAATTGGTCTGCGAAAATTTACAAGTCGTATCGAGTTCATATTAAGTCCTCAGTTTACCACATATATATAAACTTTTTCCTTAAAGGTTAGAATATTCAGGATTCATGATAAATGAATCTAATGAAACCATAAAATTAAAAAATAAAAACTTTTTTGATTTTTTAGAACAAGCTTTGCTTACAGGGCAGCTTTTACAGAATCTCTTTTTACAGTATTCTAGGTTTATTCTGACGAGTTGAGACTTCTTTAACCTTTTTGATTTCCAATTTGCATGTGGCTTACAGCCATTTCAGACGGTTCTGGATCCGCTTTCTCCCAGATGCCTCGCAATCTCTGGCGATATTCTCTTGGCGAAAAGCATTGAAGCAAGAAACCATTTAAACCTCTCCTCAGGCTTCTTCAAATTCGGGCCGAGTTCTTCAGAATATGTCTTAATCCCCTTTAATCCTGTAACATTCATTGATTAAAATTCTATAAGGACTTTAAACAATTTCTTAGCGATTTTGTTATCTGCCTATTTATTTTGACAAGAATTTAACGTTTAATACACAAAAAAATAAAGATTAAATATCCCTAAAGGTAGAGATTATGAATTCCAAATGAAAAAGGAAAAGACGATATTATTGTTTCTATTCTTTATAACCATATCGTTTTTGACATCTCTGACTCAAGGAGAGGAAAATGAAGAAGCACAAGTTTTCAAAAGGTTTTATCCCTCAGACGACGCCTATGTTTCCTCCCTTTATCCAGACGATAACTATGGAGATAAGGAATACATAGGAATTAAAGTTGAAACAATGTTTCCAACAGATATCTGGAGGTCGTATGTAAAATTTAATCTAGAGACTCTTCCACCCGGATCAAGCATATTTTCTGCGACATTATGGTTGTACGTGTATAAACCGCCTTCGAGAGATAGTTATTTAGAATGTTACCTTGTTTCTAAAGATTGGGTTGAAACAGCCATTACATGGAATAATCAACCAGAGGTAACTGAGTACGTTGGCTCGGCTCAAGTAAAAGAGGGTGATGAACGATGGGTTTTAATAGATGTTAAAAGCTCTATAATAAAATTTACTTCGAAAGATGCTTCTGGATACGCTCCGAATTATGGCTGGAGACTGAACGATCAGGGAGAAAAAGACCCGGTAATGTATGCCATGTATTCTAAAGAAGCAATTTTCATCCCTCCTGCGGATTATAAGCCTAGATTAGATGTAGTATACTATGCTCCACACTTGGATCTTTTGATTTCCAGCAGTTCCATGGAAGCTGGAAGCTGGGTAAAAATGTCGGTATACCGTAAGACTGTAGACGGAGAATCGATAACACGTGGAAGCCTTAGAGTTAAGCTTAGTTCGTCATCCACTTCTCCAAATAAGAAATTCGCTTTGACTCCCGAAGGCTCTACGATAACAGAGCTTACAATACCCGATGGTTCAGACCACAGAGATTTCTACTATTATGATGAAAAGGCAGGGACATGGGAAATTCACGTTTGGACTGAACAGTACTCGCCTTACGGCGATGATACTGAGCTTATCACTGTAAACCCTGGCCCGTTGAAGCGTTTTATCTTCGACACGATTTCATCTCCAAAAATCGTCATGGAGCCTTTCACTATAACGATCACTGCCTACGATGCTTACGAAAATATTAAGACGGATTACACTGGAACCAATTCTCTTTCAGACACAACAGGAACTATAGAGCCTAGAATGACTGGCGCATTCGTTAACGGAAAGTGGATTGGCGATGTTGTTATAAAGAAGGTGGCTAAGAATGTTAGGATTACTACTCGAGGTGCAGGCAAGTCTGGTGAGAGCAATGCTTTCGACGTCAAGGCCGGTCCCCCTGCTAAGATTTTTATAACGCCTTCAAGCTTTACGATGAATGCTGGAGAATTATACTCCTATCTTAATGTTTCCCTTAGGGATGCGAACGGTTTTGAGACGATTGCTTCTTCAACAATAACTGTAAGTCTTTCAACGTCATCGCCCAAAGGAGAATTTATAGATTGTGATTCAGGGGGGAAAGTGACGAGAATATACATAATGGCTGGCTCCGGCTGGGCTACAGTATGTTACAACGATGCTAAACATGGAACCTGGACGATATCAGCCTCAGCCACAGGTTTAACCGCCGGAACATCAACGGTAACAGTAACAGCTGATATTACCCCGCCTTCAACAACGATAGCAATCGGCTCACCCAAGCACTACGTTGGAAACAATATCTACGTCAATTCTTCAACAAGTTTCTCTCTATCTGCTTCGGACGATGTCAGTGGAGTAGAAGAGACGAAGTACAGGATTGACGATGGACCGTGGAAAGATTACACGGGTAAATTCAATCTCTCAGGATATTCTGACGGCATTCATGAAATAAGGTATTACAGTATTGATAAAGCCGGTAATAATGAAGCTGAGAAAATGCTAACCGTTATACTCGATAATACTCCCCCGTCGATTGAAGACCCGTCTCCCATTGAGAGTATAAATCAGAAAACAAGCAGGGTTACTTTCACAGTTACTGTGGAAGACCCTGGTTCAGGTGTTAAAGAAGTAAGACTAATTGTAGACGGGGCCTACCAAGGTTTAATGACTAAGAGTGGAAATAACTATACTAAGACAATAAGTCTGAGTGAAGGAGATCATTCATGGAGGGTTGAAGCAATAGATAATCTGGGGAATTCGCGGATTCAAGATTATTCTCTAGTGTTCATTGTTGATGATACTCCGCCAACAATATTTGGGTTATCAGGGCCTTCAGCACCCGCGTGGGGAGAATCAACCGTAGTGTCATGTCAAGTTTCCGACGATAAGTCAGGCGTTAGGAAAGTTACTCTCTATTATTCGACAGACGGAGGAGCGTCTTGGTCCAGCATATCTATGAGCCTCGTAGGAAACAGGTATTCTGCTTCAATACCTTCCCAACCGCCGTTTGCAAGAATTAAATACTATGTGGAAGCCTCGGATAATGTTGGAAACACTTCCCAGACAAACATTTCTGAATATACGGTAGGGCTTCCAACATGGTTGTATATTGCAATTGTACTAATCGCAATCGCAGTAATTACGGCTGTACTCTTCTCATTAAGAAGGAAGCTGAGGCCGAGGCCCAGTCTGCCTGTAGAAACTCCAGAGCCTAGGCCGGAGGAGCCTCCTACTTCTGCTTGGAGATATCCTGTGGAGGAAGTCCCCAAAGAGCCTCAGGAACCTGTTTTACCAAGTTTAGACTATAGGTCTAAAATATACGAAGAGATTAAATTACCTTTTGAAGAGAAAAGAGAAGCCAAATATGAAGAATCATATGAGCAACCTTTTGAGGAAGCTACTCCAGAAGAGGAGGAAGCACCTTCTATCTTTGAAGAAGAGCAACCGCTTCGGATTGAAGAGAAAAAGGAGGAAGAAGAGCAACCTCGACAAATTGAAGAAGACTTAGAACCCTAGGAATATCTGTTCATCACTTTCTTTTTTAACACTATCTTCTACAATTTTGTTAAACGAGTTAGAATTCCCCCATTTAATGCCTTAAATTCATAAAAACTCTTAATAGGAGCGCGCTTTTTCATAAAATCATGAGGAAAGGGCTTACTGCTGAAGATGTTGCAGCCTCTTTGTTAGAAAACCTTGGCTATTCTATCTTGGGAAGGAGGAGGCAAGTAGTTGTTGGAGGAGTTAAAATAGCTGAAATAGACCTTGTTGCCAGAGACCCTGATGGAAACATTTTCGCTGTAGAAGTAAAATCGGGGAAAGCCTCCGTAACAGACGTGAGACAAGTTTACAGTAATTCTAAACTAATAAACGCCAAGCCGCTTTTAATCTGCCGAGGTTTTTCAGATTCTTCTGCAAACAGCCTAGCTAGTGAATTTGATGTCAGATACTTGCTTTTGCCAGAGTATTATTTATTCACGTTGGAAGATTTTAAAGAAAT
This sequence comes from Candidatus Brockarchaeota archaeon, assembly GCA_017601345.1. Taxonomy (GTDB): domain Archaea; phylum Thermoproteota; class EX4484-205; order EX4484-205; family JAAOZP01; genus JAAOZP01. The sequence continues at coordinate 4,880 of JAFNIT010000034.1, forward strand.
AGCTAAGGAATTGATACATGATATACTGACCCTGTATTTTTCGTTGAAAATAGAAAAAGTTACGGAAGATGATGTAAGGATTATTGAAGCGATTTCTGCCTCAAAAGGATTCGGCGAAGCCGCGGATAGACTGAACATTTCTGAAGAAGAACTTGGCAAAAGAATATCGGAGTTAGGGTTCTTCAGGTTTTCAGAGGGCAACTCATTCCAATACTTAAGGCTTCAGGCATTGATTATCCTAAGCAGGATTAATCAAGAAAAAAGATTTGAAAAAATTTATGACAAGATCAATTCATTAGAAAAGAAGATAGAGGATTTAGGAAAACGGATTCATCAAAATGGTTAAGATGGTATTATCTCTATCTCATAAATTGAGTTGTATCGAAATCCTGACCGTTAGAAATTATTTCCCACTTTATTAACATTTCTTCTCCAATCTAACTTACGAAGAAGAGTCTTTCTATATCGGTCTTCATTAGGTTTTCTGCCGAGTCTTCTCTAATTATTCTCCCACTTACTAATACATAGCCTCTGTCAGCAATTTCTAACGCTCTTTTCACGTTTTGCTCTACAACGAGTACTGTAACCCCTCTATCTCTTATCTCCTTAATCTTATCCATAAGTGCTGTCCCAGCACGCGGCGAAAGGCCTGCAGTCGGCTCATCGAGTAGCAAAAGCTTAGGTCTGGACATCAACGCTCTAGCTACAGCCAGCATCTGCCTTTCTCCACCACTTAAAGTCTTCGCCTTTTGATCTTTTCTCCTATCTATCTCAGGAAATAATTTGAAAATCTCCTTTATATCGTCTTTAACAGCTTGGTCATTGCCTCTTATGAAGGCCCCCATTTCAAGGTTTTCTTCTACGGTAAGGTTCGGGAAAACATTGCCAAGTTGAGGAGCGTAACTGATACCCATTTTTACTACTTCATGAAGTTTTGAAGTTATTGGCCTATTCTCAAAAAGAATATCGCCTTCATGTATTGTTGCAATTCCGAATATCGTATTCAACAGGGTTGTTTTCCCAGCCCCATTGGGGCCTAAGACAGTAACTATTTCTCCCTTTTTAACAGAAATATTGACTCCTTGTAGTACTACCATCCTTCCGTAGCCGGATTTTAGATTTCTAATATCGAGCATTTTCAAGCACCTATGTAAGCCTCTACTACCTTGGGGTCTGAAGTAACTTCATGCGGCTTCCCTTCTGAAAGAAGTCTACCATTGTGGAGAACGTAAACATAGTCGACGAATTCCATAAGGATCTCTATCCTATGTTCAATTATTAGGAAAGACAGACCCTGTTCTTCCCTAAGCCTCTTAACATAAGTGAAGAGTTCTCTAGCCATGGAGTAATCAACACCGGCAGTAGGCTCGTCCAGTAGGTATAGCTTTGCAGGAGTCATAAGGCCCCTTATTGTTTCAAGCATTTTCATATGAGACACAGAAAGCTCTGAAATCCTAGAGTTAACATATGGAAGCATGTTGAACATCCTAAGCAATCCCACTGCTTTTTTTGAAAGCTCAATCTCCTGATCTCTCCACGATTTGACATAAAGAGCCTTTATAGCGCCCTCTCCAATTTGATTCACCGGAGTCACTAGCAGATTCTCTAAGACTGTTAGAGAATTGAAAAGCCTCGGCGTCTGGAAAGTCCTAACTATTCCTTTTCTAAAAACTTCATTTGGATTCAACCCGTCTATCCTGATCATATCGTTAGACTCTCTAAACCACACGCTACCTCTATCGGGAATGTAGAAGCCAGTTATCACATTGAAAAGAGTAGTCTTGCCAGATCCGTTGGGCCCTATTAAGCCGATTAGACCCCTATCGGGAATCGAAAGAGTTACCCCATCTAATGCTCTTATACCGCCGAAGAATTTAGCCACGTCCCGGACTTCAAGTATGCTGCTCATCTTTAAGCTCTTTCTCCACCTGTTGTAACGCAGGGGTTCTAATAGGTTTCTCTGGTAATATCCCTCTTGGATTAACTATAAGAACTATAACTATGAGGAGACCAATGATTATCCATCTAACATAATCCGGCGAAACAATGGTCACTCCCAATAGGGGCGTGATGAAGGTTAGAAGCCTATCGACAAGAGTTATTAAAGCTGCACCTAAGAGAGACCCCGTTAAGTTACCCATGCCTCCTAAGATTATCATCGCCCAAGCGTTGAACGTTACTGATGGTACAAACATATTCGGATTCACTGAAGTAAAGTAATAAGATAGAAGGACTCCTGCGATCCCTGTGAATCCGGAGCCGATGAAGAGTACGAGCGCCTTAATCCTAGGCACGTGCTTACCCATGCATAGGGCTGCTGTTTCATCGTCTCTAACAGACTTCAAGGTTCTACCTAAAGGTGAATTAAGTAGTTTTTTCATAACAGTGTAGGTTAGCACGAGAAAAGTTAGTATAATCATCAAATACAGTACTTGGCGAATCCTACTATCGGGGATCCATCCAAGGGGGTTGGGAATAGCCATCAGCCCCTTACTGGCCCCAACTGGTTCGAAGTGAAGTAGAAAAATCCTTATAAGCTCTCCCGTGCTCAGAAGCGTGAAGCCTACAAACTCAGGTCCAACTCGGAGTATAGGATATGTTAGCAAATAACCGATAAAACCTGCGATTGCAAATGATAAAACTATTGCAAAGATAAACAATCCTATGTTTAGAAAAGGATTCTTATTGCCCAATTCGCCCAATAGTATAACGCCGTTTATATTGTAGGGTGGAGTCTCGTTAACGTTTACCCCGTTCAACATAAGTATTAGATACGTGGTAATAGTAGCGCTGAGGTAGGCGCCGATTCCGTAAAAGACTACCTTGCCAAAATTGGTTACTCCGCTTACACCTGACTCCATGTTTAATGTTACTGA
>JAFNIT010000013.1 GCA_017601345.1 Candidatus Brockarchaeota archaeon
GCAGCAGGAGGAAGGACAGAAAAACCATTCCTCAAAGCAGGCACAAAGAGAAAACTGATGAGAAGCAGAGGAAGAAAATATCCAATCGTAAGAGGAGTAGCAATGATAAGTGTTTATCACCCTCATGGTGGGGGGCGGCACCAGCATGTGGGTGGTTCTACGTCAGTTAGCCGTAATGCTCCACCTGGTGCTAAGGTTGGTCTGATTGCTCCTAAGAAGACCGGTAGGAAGAAGGTTAGACAAGTATCTGGATAGAGATTTAAAACATTAATTGTAAAAATCTCTCTGCTGATGGGTTAAATCTTCGGAAGGAGTTTTAAATATTTTTTCCATCCTCATCTTCTTTCCTTCAGGTTGTATGAGCCATGTCATCCAGCAAAGCTTACGGGCCTATATCCGCAAGTTGAAGCGACTTCTTCAGCTTTCTTGATAAATCCCATATCATCGTTTACAGGCTCTAAGCCAGCTTTAACTAAAATCTCGTTGATCACTCTCTTAACGATCTTATCAGGCATCACGGTATCTATACCTCCCATCATCCTCAAGTATTGGAATGTGATTAAGCCTACTCCTCCAATCCTTCCAATAGAGTCTTCTCTCCAATTTTCGAGGCTTGCACTTCTCGCCAGGTTCTCAGAGCTGTCTTATCGTCTTTGCTTAGAGCCGTCAAGTAAGAGGCGATTTCCTTAGCGATACTCCACGACCTCCTATTTCTCCACACGCTTATTAATCCGCTTATATTGGCTTCAGCAAGCTCTCTAAGATTCCTTATCCTTCCACTCTCAACAAACTTTTTGTTAAATTCCTCAACCCTAGGGACAATTGCCGTGAAATAGTTTAAGCCTGTTGAAGTGAAGGCTACGTCAACGACCATTAAGACAACGCTCCCTCCCCACCTCTCTGTTCGTAAACATCTTTCACAATGCTCCTTTAAGCCTGAAACCTTCTGCATATAGTTGTCAACTATTTCTTTCAATATGTGGCGAAGCATTTGATTCTCATCAATTAATTACGTTGTGTAATAACCCAACTTCCGGTTTGAATATTTATTATTTAGAACGCATCTCCGGCTATGTTTTTCCAGCTTTAGCTTATAAAAAGTATATCCTCCAGCTCAGCTTAAGGAAAGATTCTTATATCTGGCCTTCATACAAATGATGGATGTCCACGGTTCCCATGTATAGGGGTAAGACGCTTGAGGAGTTGAATAGTCTTTCGATGAACGAGCTGATAAGGCTCCTCCCAGCCCGTATTAGGAGGACCCTGAAAAGAGGCTTACACCCTGAGAACAGAAAGCTTCTGGAGAATATTAGAAAGGTCAAGGCTGAGATGGCTAAGACAGGGACTCAGACGAGGAGGATAAGGACTCACAGGAGGGATATGCCGATACTTCCCGAAATGGTAGGTTTAACGATAGAAGTTCACAACGGTAAGGACTTCATACCGGTTGAAATAACACTCGACAAAGTCGGACACTACCTCGGCGAGTTTGCGATAACGAATAAGAGGGTTATTCACGGTAAGCCTGGTGTAGGTGCTAGCAAATCGTCTACTTACGTGCCGTTGAAATAGGAAAAATAGAAAAAGGTTTTTAACAGAGTACTACTTACCGGTTTCCTTCCACACGTAGGTTATCCTGTCATCGATAACCAGGTATTCTCCACTCTCCTTAACGGAGAGCATCGGCTTCTTCAGTATTGTGGCGACCTTTCTCAACCCTTCTAGCGACTTAATATGTGCGACGTAACCGTCCGGGGTTCTCTCGAGCTTGTCGACGTTAACAGCCCTACGTATACTGGGCTCAGCCTCAACTTCCTTACTCATTTTTCATCGCTGAGACTCTTGTCCGTGGAGAATTTAAGCCTTCCTTATAGGGTGACAAAATATTTAATAATTAGCGTCTATTTCTGTCTCGCTCCCGCGAGCTAACCGGTGGCGAATTTGCCAAGCTTCAAGTATAGTCTGATGGAGGCGGATAAGTCGCGTTCGGCTAAGGCCAGTCTCAGAGAAGTTAGAATATCCCCCAAGCACGCGGTAGAAGTAGCTAGGTTCATTAAGGGGCTTAGAATCCCAGAGGCTCGTGATAGGCTTGAGGCTGTGGTGAGAATGGAGATGCCTGTCCCATTCCGGAGGCATAGGAAAAAGGTTCCTCACAGAAGGGGAATTGAAGGGTTCGACTCCGGAAGGTACCCAGTTAAGACTGCCCGTTTCTTCCTTAAGCTAATATCCCAGCTCGAGGCCAATGCAGAGTACAAGGGTCTTTCTCCAGATAGGATGAGGATAATAGGGGTTGTTGTTCACAGGGGTAGGAAGTTAAAAAGATACATGCCCAGGGCCTTCGGCAGGGCCACGCCCAGGTTTGAAACGCTTACGCATGTAGAGGCCCTGGCTGTTGAGGAGGCTGGTTGAATTGTCCAGCAGGAGGAAGCTAATATTTTACAAGAGGGTTCTCAATATGGGTAAGCTGCTGCAGCAGATTGACGATTTTCTGAAAGAGTATTTAAAGGACGGAGGATATATGGGCTGTAAGGTTCTGAATGTTCCAATGGGTCTTGTAGTAACTATATATACGAGTAAGCCTGGGCTTGTCATAGGTCCAGACGGAAGGAGAATTAGGGAGCTTCAAGACATTCTCAAGGAGAAGTTCAACCTTGAGAACCCACAGGTAAACGTAGCTGAGGTTGAGAATCCTGATTTAGAGCCGCAGCTTGTCGCCCAAATGATATGCAGGGCTCTTGAGAAGGGTGTCAAATACCGTAGGGCGGCTAGGGTTGCTTTACGCAGGGTTGCTGCCGCGGGTGCAATAGGCTGCGAGATAAGGATAGCTGGTAAGCTTACCACGGATAGGGCTAGATTCGAGAAGTTCAGCTACGGCTACATGCCTGCAGCCGGAGACCCTGCGATTAAGTATGTCAAGGTAGGTAAGGCAAGTGTTCTATTGCCGCAGGGAATTATGGGTGTCAAGGTAAAGATATTGAAAGAGGCTGTCTTCCCAGATCAGGTGCAACTGGTCGGAGCCCAGCAGGAGAGTGTTGAAGTTGGCAAGGCTGAAAGCAAGTGAGATAAGGGGTATGAGCAGAGAGGAGAGGCTTAAGAAGCTCCAAGAGTTACGTAACGAGCTAATGGTCGCGAGGATGAGGGCTGCATCAGGGCTTGAGGAAAACACTAAGGCTATCAGGGAGTTGAAACGCGCCATAGCTAGAATACTAACTGTGGAGAAGGAGGAGGAAAGGAAATGAGGGCGCCGAGCAATCTTGCATACCATGAGCTAATAGGGCTTCCCGTAAAGGTTCTAAACGAAGATGGGGGTCTACCAATTCTCTTAGGGAAAGTCGTCTGGGAGACTAAGAATACTCTTGTTATAGTTTCTGAGAAGGGACGGCGCCTCATTATTCCAAAGCAGCACAAGGTTTTCGTCTTTAAGCTTGGCGATAAAGAGGTCACGCTTAGAGGAGAATCCATAGCGTTCAGGCCCGAGGACAGGACAGGGAGGATGGACCCTTGAGCTTCCTTAAAGGCCTCGGATTAAAACCTCCGGAGAACAAGTGTGAAGATAAGAAATGTCCTTTCCATGGGAATGTTAGGGTTAGGGGAAGCATATTCGAGGGCATCGTGGTTTCTGATAAGATGAAGAACACGGTAGTAGTCATGAGGGAATACCTCCATTACGTTCCAAAGTACAAGCGTTACATGAGGAAGAGAAGCAGAATCCCGTCCCATAATCCTCCCTGCATTGCCGCTAGGACAGGAGATAGAGTTATAATAGGGGAGACGAGGCCATTAAGCAAGACTGTTCACTTCGTAGTGCTGGGAAAGGTGGTCTAGGATGGCAATGAAGAAATCGAGGGCTGTTTCCGCTAAGGGCATTTTAGAGTATAGGTTGCACGGCTCCCGGGGGCTGCCTGTCGGTGCTAACTTAGTGTGTGCAGACAATTCCGGGGCGAGGGTTCTCAGAATAGTACAAGTGTATAGGACTGGTAGCCGGCTGAGGCGCAGACCCTCTGCGAAAGTAGGCGACTTAGTTACTGTTGCAGTTAAGAAGGGTACGCCTGACCTTAAGAACAAGCTTATGAAGGCGATAATAATAAGGCAGCGTTATCCTGTTAGGAGGAGAGATGGGCTTAGAGTCGTTTTCGAAGACAACGCTGCTGTTCTCGTAACCCCTGAGGGTGATATTAAGGGCACTGAGATCAAAGGCCCCGTGGCTAAAGAAGCTGTTGACCTTTGGCCTAAGCTTTCTGCGCTTGCCTCAATGGTGGTGTGAAAAACATGAACGAGAGACACTTAGCCTACAAGTCCTCCTCCGTCCACCTTAGTCGTGAGCTTAGGGCAAAGTACGGTTTCAGGAGCCTGCCGATTAGGGCCGGAGACAGAGTCCTCATAATAAGGGGGGACTATAAGGGTGTTGAGGGTGATGTAAGTAGGGTTGATAGGAATAGGGGGCGTGTCTACATTTCCGGCGTCTATAGGGAGAATGCCCGTGGGGAGCAAAGACTAGTGCCGATACCCTTGAGCTCCATCATACTTGTTAAAATCGACGAGAAGGATAGGTGGAGACAACGTATCATAGGGAGGAAGCGTAAGCCTGCTACGGAGGTTTCTGAAAGTGGCGCGTAAAGGAGGGTCGAAGAGCCTCAAGAGGTATGCTGCTCCCACTCCCATGCAGGTAGTTAGCGTCAAGGAGAAGAAGTTTATCACTAGGCCTGAGCCAGGTCCCCATCGGCTTAAGCTTTCACTACCGCTGCAGGTTGTGGTAAGGGACCTTTTGAAAATAGCTGAGACGGGGAGGGAAGCGAGGAATATTATAAAACGCTCTTTGATTCTTGTAGATGGGGTGGTCAGAACATCGCATAAATTTCCTGTTGGTTTAATGGATGTTGTAAGCATTAGGGAGCTTGACAAGCATTACCGGATGCTCGTTGACAGCAAGGGTAGGCTGACACCGGTTGAATCCTCCATTGAGGAATCGTCAATGAAGATATGTAGGATAAATAAGAAATACCTTTACCGCGGGAAGATAATGCTTGCCACCGAGGATGGTAGGACTTTTGAAACCTACGATAATTCTCTTAACGTGGGCGGTTCGCTTCTTGTGAAGATCCCTGAGGGTACTGTGGTAGATAAGGCTCCGCTTGCACAGGGTTATGTTGCATATGTGTTCTCAGGTAAGCATGCTGGCAGCATCGGTGTTGTGAAATCAATCTCCGAATCAAGCCTGCTTCGCGACAGTACTGTTAAAATTGCCATTAACAGTAGGGAGGTAAACACAATTAGAGACTATGTTATGGTAGTCGGGAGGGAGAAGCCTTGGCTGAGGCTGTTTTAGAAAGGAGAGAAGAAGGGCATGAGAATCCTATGAGGAGTATTAAGATAGAGAAGGTTGTGGTGAACATATGCCCAGGTAAGCCAGGTGACCAATTGGAGAAAGCTAAGCAAGTTTTAACCCTTTTGACAGGTATGAAGCCTGCTGAGAGGAGAGCTAGGAAGACCATAAAGGAATTCGGAGTCAGAAGACGTGAGGCAATTGCTGCTATCGTTACGCTCAGAGGCAGGAAGGCTGAAGAGTTTCTTTCAAAGGCTTTCAGCGCTATAGGCAGGAGGATAAAGGCATCAAGCTTCCAAGACGGGGTTTTCAGCTTTGGCGTTAGAGAACATATCCAATTCCCCGGGGTCAAATATGATCCTAAGACAGGCGTCTTCGGAATGGACGTTTGCGTTAAACTATGTAGGCCCGGTTTCCGCGTCATGTACAGAAGGCGTCGCAGGAGTAAGGTTGGTGCATTTCACAGGATTACAAGGGAGGAAGCAATAAGCTTCATAAAGGAAAATTTCGGGGTGGAGGTTGTTTAACATGGTTCGTCAAAAACCCAAGAAAAGGACGTTCGGAAAAGGTGCGAGGCCTTGTATCAGGTGCGGTTCATACGGTCCCATAATAAGACAATACGGTTTGAACTATTGTAGGCACTGTTTTAGAGAAATCGCCCCGATGCTAGGGTTCAAAAAGTATAACTGAGGTGTGCGGCATTGACTCTCAACGACCCTCTTGCAAATGCGCTGTCGACGCTTCAAAACTCAGACCTTAGGAGGAAAAAGGAATGCATAATCTCCCCTGCTTCTAATCTTATAGGACATGTTCTTAAGATACTGCAACAATCTGGATACATAGGAGAATTCGAATTCATTGACGATGGTAAAGCGGGCTTCTTCAGGGTGCAGCTGATAGGGAGGATAAACAAATGTAGGGCTATTAAACCGAGGTTTCCAACGTCTTATCGAGATATTGAGAAGTTTGAGAAAATGTTCCTCCCGGCTTACAAGGTTGGATTATTAATCATATCATCCCCCGAGGGTTTGATGACGCATATAGAAGCCAAGAGTAGAAAGATTGGAGGAAGGCTGATTGCATATGTCTACTAGCGTTATGAATGCTGTTTATGCTGAGAGTGTTGAAGCTATTGAGGGAGTTAGAATGAGCCTTAATGATTCCACTGTAATCGTAGAAGGACCCCTTGGAAAGTTGTCTAAGGATTTTTCTCATACCGGCTTAAGGCTGATGCTTGATGGAAGTACGCTCAGAATAATATGCACGAAGAAGGGTAAGAAGTTTAAAGCTCTAGTTGGAACAATTGCTAAGCTTGTCAGAAACATGATGGAAGGAGTACTCTACGGCTACATGGTCAAGCTTAAAATAGTATACTCTCATTTCCCTGTGACAGTGAAATACGATAAGTCCAGCAACGTTGTCTCTATACACAATTTCTTGGGTGAGAAATCACCCCGATGCTTTAAGGTCCCTTTCAAAAATATAGACATTAGTGTTTCCGGGCAAGACATAATTGTCACAGGCTTAGATAAGAACGAAGTAACTCAAGTCGCTGCGATGTTCGAGCTGGCTACGAAGATTAAGGATAAGGATCCGAGGATCTACATAGATGGTATATATGTCGTTGAAAAAAGGTTCTGGAGGCGAGAGGGTTGAACACCCAGGCTAAGAGGCTTGTTGCATTGAGGAGAAGACGCAAGAAAACTAAGCCGGAGTTCGTAAGACAGGAGAGTTGGAGGTATGTCAGGCTGGACGAGAGCTGGCGTAAACCCAGGGGTAAGGACAGTAAGATGAGGCTCAGGTTTAAAGGATGGCCTAAAATAGTCAAAGTAGGATACGGCTCCCCAAGGAAGACTAGGGGGCTACATCCCTCAGGCCTTAAGCCTATTCTAATCTCGTCCAGACGCGACCTTGAAGAAGCAGGCTCTCCTGAGGGGAAGATACTTGTTTTCTCTTCGAAACTGGGTAGGAGGCTCAGAGAGGCTTTTGCGAAAGAAGCATTGTCGAAAGGCTTCGCCATAGCTAACTATGAGGCTAAGATTGTTAAGACGGAGGGGGCTTAGTGAAGTTGGGTGTTAAAACAGTCAAGAGGCTCGCTGCTGACATTCTCAAAGTCGGCGAGTCGAGGATATGGATAGACCCTCAGAGGCTTGAAGAAGTGGAGAACGCTGTCACAAGGGCTGATGTAAGGAGGCTTATTAAAAGCGGCATTATTAAGAAGAGGCCTGCCTCTACTCCGAGCAGAGGAAGGTTTAGGGCTAGGAGCAGTAGGAGGGGCCCAGGCAGCAAGAAGGGAGCGAAGGGAGCTAGGATATCGGTTACGTGGGTTGAGAAAGTTAGGGCACAGAGGAGGCTTCTCAAAGAACTACGTAGCAGTAAGGTTATCTCTAGTAAAGTGTACAGAAGGCTATACTTAATGGTTAAGGGAGGCGCGTTTGCAAGCAAAAGGGCATTAATGAACTATGTTCTTTCACTAAAAGAAAGAGGTGAAGCTGTTTAATGGCGAAGTCAGCATCCTACAAGGTTAAGTTCAGAAGGCGCCGTGAGGGCCTTACAGACTACTACCTCAGGACTAAGCTCCTTAGATCAAGCCTGCCCAGGGTTGTCGTAAGGATTTCCAATAAGCATATCAGGGTATTAATAGTCTCAAGCAAGCCCATTGGAGACATGGTTTTGGCATCGGCCTTCTCTCAAGAGCTTAGGAAATTCGGTTGGCCCTTCAGTTTCAACAATACTCCTGCTGCATACTTGACAGCCTACCTTGCAGGCCTAAGGTGTTTGATGAAGGATGTTTCCGAAGGTATTCTCGACGTCGGTTTACACAAGCCTGTTAAGGGCGGTAGGATATACGCTGTCTGCAGAGGTCTATTGGATACAGGTTTCAAAATCAAGGTTGACGAGTCGATGCTTCCCGAGGAAGGTAGAATAGTCGGTGAGCATATAGTCAACTATTTCAAGGCTTCTGCAGACAGGAGATTCTCTAGGTACGTGAGTGAAGGTTTGAATGTTGAGGCCATGCCCAGGATATTCGAGGAGGTTAAGAACAGGATAAAGGAGGCTGTTAAACATGGCTGAGGACGAGTCTGAAGAACCTGAGGAAGTGATCGAAAAAGTCACTGTAGAGACTCCGCTTATCAGGATGATAAAAGAGGGGAGAGTCTCTACACTGGAAGAAGTTTTCAGCATGGGTCTTAAGATCAGGGAGCCCGAGGCAATCGACCTCCTGCTCCGTAAGATAAGGGAGGAGGTTATATCAGTCAGCCCAGTCCAGAAACAGAGTGACGCGGGGGAGAAGACTCGTTTCAGAGCACTCGTCGTAGTAGGTGATGAAGATGGGCATGTTGGAATAGGGTCTGCAAAGGCCAAGCAGGTTAGGGATGCGATAGAGAAGGCCGCGAGGAGAGCTAGGCTCAACATGATTCCTGTTCCTCGAGGATGCGGCTCATGGGAATGCAAATGTGGCGAGCCTCATTCTCTTCCTGCGAAAACCTCTGGGAAAACAGGCAGCGTGACCGTCATGCTCTATCCTGGTCCCAAGGGTCTCGGCTTGGTCGTCGGGGATGCAATTAAGCCGCTCTTAAGGCTTGCGGGGATTCGGGATGCATGGTCTAAGACGAAAGGATCGACTTCAACAAGCCACTCATTTATCGCAGCAACGTACTCTGCCTTGAAAAAACTTTTCATAACAAGCTTCTTGACAACGGAGGCCAGTAGAGTTGGGTCCTAAAGAGGATTCTCCATTAATAGCCGTGGTGAGAGTCAGAGGTACGGTAAATGTAACGAGGGATGTGGCAACTACCTTAAGCAAGCTTAGGCTCTTAAGGGTTAACTCATCCACGCTCGTTAGACTAACCCCCTCGATAGAGGGGATGCTGCAAAAGGCTAAGGATTACCTGATGTGGGGTAGGATAGACAAGAATACACTTCGACTACTATTGTTGAAAAGAGGTAGGCTGCCTGGAAACAAGCGTTTAAGTGATGAGAATCTATTAAGGTACACGCGCTACAAGTCTCTAGACGAGCTTGTTGAAGCAGTATGGGTAAGCGATTCTCCAAGCCAGGCACTTAAGCCAGTTAAACCCGTCTTCAGGCTAACTCCCCCGAAAGGAGGGTTTAAAAAGAGCGTTAAGAAACCCGTTAAGAAAGGCGGGATACTTGGAGACTGGGGTGAAAGAATAAACAGTATTTTGAAAAGAATGGTATAATGCAGAACGTTTAAAAACTCCAATCCCTGCACGTTTCGAGGATTGCCGACTAGACTAAGAAAAACCAGGAAGATGCGTGGAAGCCGAACCCACGGCTGGGGTCAAGTAGGGCAGCATAGGAAATCGGGCTCCAGAGGAGGTGTTGGAAGAGCTGGCAGTATGGGCCACAAGTTCCTGAGCTTCTATAAGGAGGAGAAGGAGAAGGGCTTTGTTAGAAAGGTTCCCAGGGTTACCGGTAAAGAGATAAACGTCGGGGAATTAGATGAGCTCTACGGTAAAATAGGAGTTCAGACAGCTGAAGGTCAGAAGCTCATAGACCTTAGTGCACACGGTTACTCTAAGCTTCTTGGTGCCGGAGAGATTTCATCAGCCTACGTCATTAAAGTTGCTCAATGCAGTGAGAGAGCACGTGCGAAAGTTGAGGCCGCTGGTGGAAAGGTTATCGGACCGGGTGAAGCATAATGGGCTTTCTAGATGCGATGGAGAAGATCGAGCCCTATATTTTCCAAATAGAAGCGCCTACTAGGAAAGTCAGCTTCACAACTAGGCTAGTATGGACCGGGATGGTGTTAATCATATACCTAATCATGGGCTATATCCCCCTATACGGCATAGCTAGAGAGCAGGGTGCTGACCCGTGGCTTGCGATGAGAATCATAATAGGGGGTCAGCAGGGTTCTCTTCTCCACCTCGGCATAGGCCCGATAGTAACCGGTAGTCTACTCGTACAGCTTCTAGCGGGCTCCGGACTAATAAGTTTTGACCCGGGTTCAGAGTATGATAGGAGAATGCTACAGGTTGCGACGAAGTTGTTTACCGTAGTACTGATAATCTTCTCAGCAGCATCTACTGTTTTCAGTGGAACACTGATAAGAAATGATATTGGAGCCAGGATAATAGCCATGATGCAACTCTTCATAGCTTCCCTCCTTCTCCTCATGATGGATGAGATTCTTCAAAAGGGCTGGGGCCTCGGAAGCGGGATAAGCTTGTTCATACTCACGGGGGTTGCTAAGGAGATATGGTTGGAATGCTTAAGCCCACTGGCTCATGCACCAGACGGCTACATGTGGGGTGTTCTAATATTCTTCTTCCAAAAGGTGTTTACACTCAGCAATCCTCTAACTGGCTTCTTCTACCGCGGTGCACCAACTGTTCCAACTCTTTTCCAACTTATTCTAACAATACTCTTTATACTGATACTGATATACTTGGAGAGTGTAAGTATAAATGTCCCGATTTCCCACGGACGTTTCAGAGGGTTTACGAGGGGTTTTCCAATAAAGCTTCTATACGTTTCGAACATTCCCGTAATATTGACTGCAGCAATATTCTCCAACATAATAATGATAGCTACGTTCTTGAACAATACTCCGCTTGTCCAAACGCCCTTGGGCGATATCATAGGGAGGGTGGAGGTTGTTAACAATACCTACGTCCCTGTTTCAGGCTTGGCCAAGTTTGTTTCAGCACCTAGGGGTATTGCACGTGCCGCCGAGGAACCGCTGCACGCATTAGGGTACATAGCCATACTTACTCTCTTCAGCTTAGGCCTGTCCATGGTTTGGCTTTCAGTCTCAGGTATGGATGCGCGCTCTCTCTCAACGCAGCTGGTGGAATCGGACGTGTTCCTCAGGGGCTTCAGGTCTACGCCGAGCATCATAGAGAGCAGGATAGCTCCCTATATTAATACTGTAGCATTGATCGGAGGATTACTTATAGGGTTAATCGCTGGCGTAGGGGATGTGCTGGGGGTACTGGGTGGCGGCATGGGTGTGCTACTGGCAGTCGACATTATACAACAATACTACCAGCTCATTCTCAGAGAGACTCTGGAGACCCATCCGGGATTAGCTAGGTTACTCGGAGGATAACTGCCGGAAAACGTTTTATCCAACCCTCCGGGAGTTGAGGGCAGTATGCAACTCTCCAATATGATAATTGTGACAGCGGTTTCCGCAGCATCTTCGATAATAACCAATCTGGCAACCAAGCTCATACTCCACCCTGAGAAAATTAGGGAGAAGTCTGAAACCTTGAAAGCATTTAGAATGCAGCGTGAGGCTGCGCGTAGGCTTAAAGACAATAAACTTCTCAAGAAGCTTGATAAGCAGAAGTTCTACATTTCTCAACTGGAGAAGGAGGTCTCGTCATTCCAAATGAGGATGATGATTATCAACATGCTTCACTTCTGGGTCTTCATCGCTTTAAGCTATTTCCTCCCATTCGGTGAGACAGCAGGCTATTTGTCAGCATCGATTTCAAAAGACGGAGGTCCCATATCCCTACCACTGGTAATATGGTACTCCATATGTATGTTTTTCTTCATGCTCTTGTTCAGAAAGCTTTTGGGGGTTGCCTTGTAATGTCGGGTTTAAAACGTCCAAGGCGTCCGATAATAATCCTAACGGGCATGCATGGCGTCGGCAAGTCTACTTACGCGAGACCGCTTGCCGAGGAATTCAACCTCGAGTACGTTTCGACGGGCATAGTATTCAGGAAGATAGCTAGAGAAAAAGGTCTCACTCTTATCCAATTGTCAGAAATATGCATGAGGAATCCTGAGTTCGACCGGGAGATAGACAACGTGACTATTTCACTACTGGAATCGGGAGGCGTTGTACTAGACAGCCTGCTTGCAGGATGGTTCGCAAGAGACGTGGAATCTTTCAAAATATTCTTAAAGGCTCCATTCGAAATAAGATGTAAGAGGATTGCATCCAGGGAGAACAGACCCTTGGAGGAAATTATTTCCGAGACTAGGGCTAGGGAGAACTCTGAGAAGAAGAGATTCATGGAATACTACGGGTTCAACATAGAGGATTTGAGCCTCTACGATATGGTTTTAGACACCGGGGTACTATCTCAGGATGCTGTGAGTAGAATACTTAAGACGGCTGTCTCAGCCTATTTGGAGGAGAAGTGGGTGGTGGAGAATGCCTAGGGAAGTGCTACGTCCGGGGAGAATATGCGTTATAACAAGGGGCAGGGATAAGGGTAAGAAATGTGTCATAGTTAGGCTTGTTGATGATTCCAATGTACTGGTAACAGGGCCTAAAGAGTTGAACGGAGTCAAGAGGGGTAAGAAAAACATCCTCCACTTAATGCCGCTCAAAGAAACGGTCAGAATAAGAGCGAACTCTAGAGATGAGACAGTTTTAGCAGCTATAGAAAAGAGCGGATTGAAACAATTCATGACGGAGCTGATTAGGTTTGAGAAATCTCGTTGATGTCCTGAAGTTCAGGACTATTGTGAAGGAGGAGTATGAAACCGACCCGAACTACGGCGAGTATCCGGAGAAAAGGAGTATCCAAAGGCTTCTTAAGCTGGGTATTGTAAACTTGGATAAGCCTCCCGGACCATCGAGCCATGACGTTTCATCGACGGTGAAGAAGATACTTGAAGTCGAGAAGGCTGGTCACGCTGGGACCCTTGAAGAAATGGGGAGATCCCGGCGTGTCCGGTGTTTTACCGGTTTGCCTCAACGACGCTACTAAGGCTGTTGAATACTTGCATATGATGAGCAAGGAGTACGTGGGGGTCTGCGAAATACATGGCGAGTTTGATGAGAAGGATTTGAGGAAGTGGGTTGAAAAACTGACTGGAGTAATATATCAGAAGCCTCCGGTAAAATCTTCTGTAAAAAGGACACTAAGGAGAAGGACGATACTCAATTTTACGATAGAGGATATTGCGGGGAGAAGGTTCTTATTCAGAGTGGTCACGGAGCCGGGTACATACATAAGGAAGCTCCTCCATGACCTGGGCCTCTTGATGGGCGTGGGTGCTCACATGGTTGAGCTGAGAAGAACAAGGGACGGGTTCCTGAACGAGGAATCTTCATCCACGTTACTTGAGCTTTACACCGCATGGTACATGTACTCTAAAGACGGTGACGAGAGGCTCTTGAGGAAAACAATTAGACCGATAGAGGAGGCTCTCAAAGGCTTCCCCTCGATATACATTAAGGATAGTGCTGTAGCAGCAGTTGCACACGGTGCACCGCTCGCAGCCAAGGGGGTTTCGAAAATAGACCATCCTCTTACCAAAGGCGACATCGTCTGCATAAAGACTTTGAAAGGAGAATGCGTGGGCTTCGGAGTTTTAACAATGGATTCCGACGAGGTTATCTATGCGAAAAGTGGAGTAGTAGCAACTGTCGAAAGAGTCGTGATGGATAGGAATCTTTATCCGAAGACATGGGGCTGAACGCATGTTACATCTTATTTACCGTAAAAACTTTTAAGAGCATATGTAACCGAAATAAATCGGGCTGGGGTGGCCGAACCTGGCTAAGGCGCAAGCCTGGAGTAGGACTTGAAAGCTTGTGGCGCTTATGCGCCGTAGGGGTTCAAATCCCCTCCCCAGCGTTTGGAAATCAGGATCTAAGTCGGTTGCTTATAAATGGCTATATGTAACCCAATTTCCTTAATTTGATAATAACGTTTATAACCGTCTCCGTTAAAAACTCTAGAGCCTGCTGAATGAGCAATAGGGAGTTCAGGGAGATAGTTAGGATCGCCGGTACGGATTGCGACGGTAAGAGGAAGGTATTGGACGGTCTATCTATGATTAAGGGAGTAGGCTGGTCCTTTGCTAGGGCATTATGCATAGCCCTCAACATACCGATGGACACTAGGATGGGCTACTTGACCGATGAGGAGGTTGCGAGAATAGAGGCTGCTTTAAACAATCCCAAGTCTTTGAAGATTCCATCATGGATGTTCAACAGGAGGATGGATCCCATAAGCGGTGAAGACAAACATCTGATAACCTCGGAACTTGAACTCACTCAGAAGATGGATATTGAGAGGATGATTAAGATGAAAAGCTGGAAGGGTATTAGACATTCTCTGGGGCTAAAAGTGAGGGGACAGAAGACCAGGACAACCGGCAGGACAGGCCCTCCAATAGGTTTCCTGAAAAGCGCTGCCAAGTCCGGTGGCGGAGGGAAGTGATCGAGACGTGGGTGATCCCCGTAGGATAAGGAGTAAGATTCTGCATCCGAAGCATCCGTGGGTTAGGGAGCGCCTGGCCGAGGAACTAATACTGGTTGGAGAATATGGGTTGAGAAATAAGAGGGAGCTTTGGAGAGCTGCCTCATTCCTGAGGGGTATAAGAGCATCTGCACGCTCATACTTGAGCCTAACTGGTGAGGAGAGGATTAAAAGAGAGTCCGAGCTCATATCGAGGCTCTACAAGCTCGGCCTCGTTGAAAGAGAAGCGGGTCTTGACGATGTTCTTTCTCTAAACATTTCGAATATTCTAGAAAGGAGGCTTCAAACAATCGTTTACAGGAAGGGATTAGCTAAGTCTATTCACGCGGCTAGACAGGCGATAGTGCATGGTAAGATCATGATTGGAGACCAAATTATACGTTCTCCAAGCTATTTCGTCAAGAGGGATGAAGAGCCTCTGATAAGAATGAAGACAATCGAGGAAACAAGTGCAGCCTAAAACCTCCTTCCCCTTCTTCCACCAGGCTTCCTCGTCCCATCTGTGGGAATTGGAGTCACGTCCTCGATGGATATTATCCTGAGCTTAGCTCTGGTTAAGGCTCTTATCGCCGCCTGAGCCCCCTGACCAGGTGTCCTAGACTTTATTCCTCCAGGAGCCCTGACCCTCACTTTGATGGTTTCAATACCTTGCTTCTTCAACGCTTCTGCAACTGTAGTTGCTGCCATCATCGCGCCATAGGGGCTGCCTCCCAGCCTGTCTGCCTTAACATGCCGGCCTGCTGCTGAAACAGCTAGAGTATAGGCTCCACTGGGATCGGTGGCATGCACTATAGTATTGTTGCTGGAAGAATATATTCTTACTACAGCATATTTCTCAGACTCGGTGCTCACGCATAGCCTCTTCCTCAAGGAGGTTAATAAGTGTTCCCCACTCTTTCTGATGCCTGTTTTGCTAACCCTTAAATACTTTGCTTAGAAAAGTTCTCCAGCAGAAGTTGAAAGTCGAGGTGCTTAAGCTAAGCGAAGAGTATTTCGAGGCTATGATAAGCGGATGCTCAGAGGCAATGATGAACGCAATAAGGAGGACGATACTGGAGGAAGTCCCGGTTCTCGCTATACATGAGGTATTTATTTTCGAAAACCCCGGCCCCATGTTTGATGAAATACTCTCCCATAGGCTTGGCTTAATACCTTTGAAAACCCCTGTTGGCAAGTATCTTCCAATGGATTCTCCGGAATGTGCTGAGGGATCTGGAGAGAGATGTTTCACTACGCTGAGCCTAGATGTTTCAGCAGGGGACGAGCCTCTCACGGTCTACGCTAAGGACCTTGAATGTAAGGATGCTGAAGTATACCCTGTTTATGGTAATATTCCGATAACTAAGATCCCTCCTAAAAGCAGGCTTAGGCTGGAGGCCATCGCCAGAATGGGAAGGGGTAGGATGCATGCTAAGTGGCAGCCTGCATCTTTGGCGACCTATAGCTTTACTGATCAACCAGGTGTTTTCATTTTCAAATTGGAGTCCACGGGTTCTCTGCCTGCCTTTGAGATTTTTAAACAGGCCCTTGGGATACTGAGGGATAAGTTTAAAACACTTATGGATTCTGTCACGCTCCTTGGAGTTGAAGAGCAGAACGGTAAGGAGAGTGCTGATGGCGTTGGAGGAGTCGGCTAAAGAGTCCAGGTTCTGGAAGAGCGTGGAGAAGATGTTGTCGAGGCCTCGTAGTAGGAGGGTTGAGGTAAACCTGGGTAAGATAGCGCGCTTAACTAAGCCGGGTGACAGGGTTGTTGTACCTGGGAAAGTCTTAGGCGGGGGCAATATAGGGCATAGTTTGACGATTGCAGCCCTTTCCTTCTCCTCCGCCGCATTGACCAAGCTTAAGGCTGCTGGATGCACTGTTATGCGGATAGATGAGTTCACCAAGATTGAGCGAGACGGCTCAGGGGTGAAAATAATTGTATGAGAAGGTTCTGGTGGTTGATGCCACAAACCAGGTTCTAGGGAGAATGTGTTCCATGATCGCCAAGAAGCTTCTGGAAGGTTACAGAGTTCACGTGGTCAACGTTGAGAAGGCAAGGATATCTGGTAGCAAGCACAGTTTCACAAGAGAATACGTCAAATTCTTAGATATAAAGAGCGTGAGGAATCCTAAGCATACTCCAATACATTACAGGAATCCGGCGACGTATGTCAGAAGCGTAATCAAGGGTATGCTTCCCATGGATAAGAAGAAAGGAGCGGATGCCTTCAGGAGGCTGAGAGTCTATGTCGGAAACCCCGGCAACCTGGGAGGTCAGCTGATAAGGTTTGAAGAGGCTGATGCTACTCGGCTTGGCAGAAGATCGTTCACGCTCTCTGAGCTTAAGGATATCTTCAAGGTTCCGGAGGCTGGTTAGGTATGCCTGCCCCTAGGAAAATGCCGCTTATCGTAACCGGTTCCGTGAAAACCTCTGTGGCAAGGGCTGTAGTGAAGCCGGGGTCGGGCAGGATAATTATCAACGGGTTCCCGGCTGAAAACTGGCTTTACAACCCTTACAGGATGCTTGCTTTAACACCTGTTACGCTAGTACCGGAACAGTTTAAGGAGGTGGATGTGGAAGTCAAGGTTGAAGGAGGGGGACATGCGTCTCAGGCTAGGGCGGTTATGCAGGTTCTGGCAAGAGCTATAACTAGCTGGACTAGGAGTGCAAGCATAAGGAATCTTTTCAGAGAATTTGACAGGCATCTTCTATCTGGAGACCCCCGGAGGAAGGAGCCTAAGAAGTTTGGTGGAATAGGGGCCAGAAGAAGGTTCCAGAAGAGCTACAGGTAGGTGGTTTAAACATGATGTTTCCGGTTAGATGTTTCACATGCGGCAAGGTCATAGGCCACTTGTGGGAGGAGTACCTTAAAAGGGTTACTGCAGGAGAGGAGCCGAAGAAAGTTTTGGATTCGATGAACATAACGAGAATATGTTGTAGGAGAATATTTATCTCCCACGTAGAATATATCGATGAACTCATAGCGTACTCTGGAGGGTTATCATTGGGGGAGGAATATAGGAGATGAGCACAAGCGGGAGGAGCGGAGAAAGCCTGCTAATACTCAGGACAGAGTACATTGCCGCAGGCGTCCACATAGGGACTAAGGTTTGCACAACATGTATGAAGCGTTTCGTCAGGTTCACCAGGCCAGACGGCCTTAATCTAATCGAGATATCTCAGACGGATGAGAAGATAAGGGTAGCGGGTAAGGCTCTTGCAAGATACGAACCCGATGAAGTAGTTGCCGTATCAGGCAAGGACTACGGGAGAACTCCTGTGTTGAAAATGTGCGAGTACACCGGTTTTAAACCCATCGTAGAAAGGTTCCCGCCGGGCATATTTTCAAATCCTAAGTATGAGGGGTATATCTCTCCCAAGATACTGATAATCTCAGACCCGAAGGTTGATGAGAAGGCTATTCGAGAAGCGACTCTGATCGGCATACCTGTAATAGGAATATGTGACACGGACGATTCATGTTCCTTCATAGACCTTATAATACCTGCGAACAATAAGGGGCGTAGCTCACTCGCCCTAGTATACTGGCTTTTAACAAGGGAGGTTCTTAGAAACAGGGGCATGCTCTCGCCCACCGAAAGCTTAAGCGAGAACTTCCATGCTTTTGAAACTAGACTTGAGGAAATCGAGGAGACGATTTAGCGAATGGTTAGAGTTAGGAAGCCGGCGTATGCGGGAAGCTGGTATGAGGGAACTAGGGATAGCCTGTTAAAACAGCTCCAGGGCCTTTTTGAAGGCAGGCTTGGCATCGGAAAGGTGCCGAAGCTCGGCGAGTATGATCCAAGGCTCGTAGGATTAATCGTCCCTCACGCGGGCTATGTTTATTCCGGGATGGCTGCGACCTGGGCTTACGGTGAGGCGGCTAAGCACGGTGCGAGGGATACGGTGGTGGTCATGGGCCCTGACCATCATATGGCTTCAACAGGCTTCGCAACCATGGGTGAGGGTGTTTGGAGAACCCCGCTTGGCGATGTTGAAATAGACAGGCAGACGGTCAGCCTTCTTCTAAGCTACGCACCCTTCCTCGAAGACAATCCTTATGCACACTCCTTCGAGCATTCTATCGAACTACAGCTTCCCTTCCTACAGTTAATCTACGGAGAATCTTTCAAACTAGTCCCCGTGATAATCCATGATTTCGAGTTAAAGAAGAACATGGAACTGGGAAGAGCATTGGCTAAGGCTCTGGAAGGGAAGAGGTCTATCGTGCTCGCAAGCTCAGACATGAGCCACTATGTTCCTGCGAAGGAGGCTGAGGAGAAGGATATGGCGACCATTATGGCAATAGAATCCCTCGACGAGAAGCGCGTGTATTCAGTAGCCTCCTCGTATGAGTCTCTCTGTGGTCTCGGGCCGGTAATTGCCCTAATATCATGCTTAAAGGAGATTGGCTGTTCGAGGGCATCTCTATTGAAATACTACCATAGTGGAGAAGTATCAGGGGACTATAGCGGGGTAGTCGGGTACTCCTCTATAGCCTTTTACAAGTGAGGGAGCTTGCGGGTATCCTGCAGGGCTCCTGCGAAAGTCATCATCTCTGGGGAACACTCAGTCGTATACGGTTATCCTGCTCTCGTTGCTGCAGTGAACGTCTACTCCAAGGTTATTATTGAAACAGTCGACGAATTCGGGCCTCATGAAATATGCTCTGAAAAATACGGAATTGGGAAGGTTATTGGAGGTGCCATATCTGGTCCAGCTGCATTGAAGCCTCTCGCCAAAGTGGTGAGCGCTTTCTGCGAGTCAGAGTCCTTCAGGGGGAAGCTGAAGATTCGTGTAAGCTCAGACATACCTCCTGCATCAGGCATGGGTTCTTCAGCATCGATATCAGTGGCATTAGCGTACGCTCTGCTGAAAACCATATACGATAAGCCTCCTGAAGAAAAGGTTTTCAAGCTTGCGATGGAGGGTGAGAAGATTGCCCATGCTAATCCTAGTGGCGTCGATGTGGCGGCAGCACTTCAAGGAGGCTTAATACTATTCGTTAAGGACAAGGGTTTTGAAAGACTTGAAGCAGGGAGCGGCATATTCCTCCTCGCCGATTCTGGAATGGAGCGGAGTACTAAGGAAATGGTTTCAAAAGTGGCTTCCCTGAGAGAAAAGGAGCCGGACCTCTTTAACATAACAATGACGTCAATAAGCGAAATAACAAATAGGATCGCCAGACTCTTGGGGAGCGACTTAGTTGAAGCCGGCAGGCTAATGACGCTAAACCATCTCCTGCTTTCCCTCCTCGGTGTTTCAAACAGTAGGCTGGACTCCATAGTTTGGACAAGCATATCGGCTGGCGCATACGGTGCTAAGCTTACTGGCGGTGGCGGTGGAGGATGTGTTCTTACTTTAGTCGACGAGAAATCTTTAAACGCTGTTGAGGGAGCATTGCGTAACCTGAATGCTCCCACAAGAATCCTTAGGACAGTTGAAAAGGGAGTTTACATAGAAGAAGTAGATTAGAAATTTTTCGCATCTCTATACGATCTCTGGCATATAATCCATACGCCTAGAAAATTCTACATCCATAGTGTTCAAAGCAGAAAGAGGCTTCGGGAGATACTGGTCGCGTGTAATAATCCGGTATAAATCAGATTTTTCCCGAATAGCTATTCCAAGCATTTACACAAATCGCCCTGTTTATAACGTAATGTATTAAATCGATTTCAAAAAATGTTACCTTGATTGTAATCAGCGAATCCAGGTGATAAACAAGATGCGGAATCACTACTCGTCACCTATGGTTGAGAAGCAGTTTACTCCCTTGAGTCAGGGTTAACAGTATTCCTATAAACCTCATCATTTCACGTGTGCTTGGCTAGCTTCCAGCAGGTTGGTTAAACCATGCTGGCAACAGAGTTAAAAACTCTCGGAGAATCCTTAAACCGTGTCAATTGAAAGCAGGAAGGCTGATCACATCCGTATAGCCTTAGAGAGGGAAGTGTCTTCCAGGATTACCCCGGGATTTGAGGATGTCGAGCTTATTCACAACGCTGTATGCGAGGTTGATTTTAACGAGATAGATACTACTGTCATGGTGATGGGTAAGAGGCTTAGGATGCCTCTGATCATAGAGGCGTTGACCGGTGGGACGCCGGAAGCCAAGAGGATAAACATGGGTCTCGCGGAGGTTGCGGAATCAGAAGGCATAGGTATAGGTGTGGGAAGTGTCAGAGCTGCCTTGGAAGACCAGAGGCTTGTAGACACGTATTCGATCGTTAGGGATAGGGCTCCAAATGCTCTCGTAATATCCAACATAGGGGCTGCTCAAGTTGCTGAATACGGCTTAGAATACGCTTTGAAAGCGATGGAGCTGGTTAAAGCAGACTCTCTCGCCATACATTTTAACAAGCTCCAGGAGCTTGTCATGCCTGAGGGTGAAACCCGTTTCAAAGGATACGTGCAGCATATTGTTGAACTCTCTAAGAGGATTGGCGAAAAACTCTGCCTTAAAGAGACTGGAGCAGGTTTCAGCGGCGAAGCAGCTATGCTTGCAGAGTCATGGGGCGTGGAATGGGTTGATGTAGCCGGCGCTGGAGGAACCAGCTGGTATGCCGTCGAATACTATCGTGCTAAAGAGAGGAACGACGAGAAGGCTTCGATGTTGGATGAAGTTTTCTGGGACTGGGGTATTCCAACCGTGGTCAGCATAATCGAATCGAGAATCTGCGCACCCCGTCTCCGTGTAATAGCTAGCGGCGGGGTTAGGACTGGATTGGACGCTGCGAAGGCGATAGTCCTGGGGGCGAGTTGCGTAGGCATGGCTAGGCCATTTCTAATAGCTTTTTCAAGAGGGGGTGTAGCGGAGGCTAGGAGGCTGGTTAAGTCTTTCGAACTCGCATTAAGGTCTACAATGTTCCTCGTAGGCGCTAGAAACATTACCGAACTCATGTCAGTGCCTTTCATAGTAAGAGGTAAAACTGCCGAATGGCTTGAACGTAGAGGATTGCTAGAGAAGCTTGCAGGGAGGATGCGCTATAAACATGAATGACATCATTAGGGAAATAGTTGAAAGGCTGGCGCTTGAAAACGCTGTTTCGTTTAACGGCGTTGCCAAGGCTGAGGCTGTCCTCGGAAAACTCCTAGGGTCTAATCCGGAGCTTAGGAGCAGGATTAAGGAGATTATACTGCTTGTAAGGGAGATAACGGAGAAAGTCAATAGCCTTACGCTTACTCAGCAAAAAGAGCTTCTAAGCAAATTAGGCCCAGTCAAGCCCGTTGAGAAGCCGCTTAAAACAATCGGTATTCCGGAGCTTCCTAAAGCCGAGGGATTTACCAAGATCACCTTAAGGTTTGCACCTAATCCAGATGGGCCGTTAACACTAGGAAACGCCAGGCCTGCGATACTTTGCGATTACTACGCTAGGAAAACCGGGGGCAAGCTGATACTCAGATTTGAAGATACCTCGCCGTCCGTTAAACCCCCTCTCAGAGAAGCCTATGAATGGGTTGTCGAAGACCTGAAGTGGCTGGGCATAGAACCAGACGAGATATACTACCAGTCAGATAGGCTCCCCATATACTATGATTATGCGACGAGTTTTCTGGAAAAAGGGTTTGCATACGTTTGCCTATGTAAGCCGGGGGATTTCAGGAGCTACGAGCGCGAGGGCAAGCCCTGTCCCCATAGGGATCATGATCCTGCTCTAAACATCAGGCTCTGGGAGAAAATGCTGGATGGTACGATGAAGCCTGGGGAAGCCGTGGTTAGAGTTAAAACAGACATGGAGCATCCGAACCCCGCCGTAAGAGACTGGCCTGCTCTAAGGATAGATATTGCTGAACACCCGAGGATTAGCGGCTTCAGAGTCTGGCCGCTCTACAATTGGTCTTGCGCGATAGACGATTACGAGATGAAGATATCTCACGTTATAAGGGGAAAGGAGCATTTAACTAATGAAGTGCGTCAATCATACGTATTCCAGTATTTGAATGCACCACAACCGGTTTCAATACACATAGGTCGGGTTGGTCTTGAAAACAGCGTCCTGAGTAAATCTAAGATCATGAAAGGCTTTTCTCAAGGGTTTTATACGGGGCTTGACGACCCTAGGCTTGGAACACTCAGGGCGTTGAGGAGAAGAGGGTTCAAGCCAGAGGTTATCAGACGGGTCATACTGGATATGGGTCTTAAAATAACGGAGGCAATGGTTAAATGGGAGAACCTCTATGCTTACAACAGGGAAGTCGTAGACTGGAATTCTGAACGCTACTATTTTGTGAAGGACCCTTTCAAACTTGTCGTCAAAAACATGACTAAGAGGGTCGAGGCTAGGCTCTCCCGTCACCCGAGTAGGCCTGAGCTGGGATTCAGGCCGATTGTAATAGAGCCTCATGAAGGAATGGTTGAGCTACTCGTCTCAGCGGAAGACGTTTGCAATACGATGCCAGGTTCAAGGCTGAGGCTCATATCCCTCTTCAACGTTGAAATCGAGAGTGTTGATCGTGAAACCAAACTCGTAAACTCGTTTTTTAAGGGTATGGAGGTTCCTGAAAAATCCGCTGGAATAAAGCTGATACAATGGGTCCTACCGGAAGATGCTGTTGAAACATGGGTGTTAATGCCTGATGCAAGCTACGCGAAGGGTCTTGGAGAATCT
This sequence comes from Candidatus Brockarchaeota archaeon, assembly GCA_017601345.1. Classification (GTDB taxonomy): domain Archaea; phylum Thermoproteota; class EX4484-205; order EX4484-205; family JAAOZP01; genus JAAOZP01. The sequence continues at coordinate 23,122 of JAFNIT010000013.1, forward strand.
TCTCTAAAGAGGCTCCCTCCAGGGAGGATGGTCCAATTAGTCAGATTCGGCTTCTGTGTCGTGGAAAAGGTTTCAGAAAATTTTGTTGAGCTGGTTTTCTCCCACCCGTAGTTTCCTCAAGTAAGTTTTTATACCCCTCTTCCAGGGTTTGGACGGGTAGAGGTGCTTAGTTGAAATGGCTAGGATTACAACAGCTGATTACGAGCCGACTAAGGAGCTTGTGGAAGAGGCGTTAGAGCTGCTGAGGCTGGCAGCGAAAACAGGCAAGGTTAAGAAGGGCACCAATGAAACCACTAAGGCGCTTGAAAGAGGTATTGCAAAGCTCGCCTATGTGGCTGACAATACTGACCCGGTAGAAGTAGTTCTGCATATACCCCTGCTCAGCAGGGATAGGAAGATCCCATATATCATCGTCCCGGACAAGAAGCAGTTGGGTGAGGCAGCTGGGCTGGTAAACGTCTCCGCTGCAGCAGTAGCGATAATCGACCCTGGGGAGGCGGCTTCCATGCTTGAAAGCCTAGTTAAGAAGATAGAGGCCCTAAGGGCATCAGGCGGGGGCTCCTCTTGAGCGAAGAAGCAACTCCTGCAGAGGTTGTCGAACTAGTAGCCAGATCAGGAGCCTCAGGCGAGGTCACGCAGGTTAGGGTAAGAATACTCGCCGGCAGGGACAAGGGAAGGGTCATACTTAGGAATGTACGCGGCCCAGTTAGGGTTGGGGACATACTAATGCTCAGGGAGACGGAGAGAGAAGCTAGAAGATTCGCAGGGTGATGAGCCACGCCCACGTTCTTCCAATGTAGCTTTTGCAACGAAACGTTCCCTGCTGGGGAGGGCATAGTGTATGTTAAGAGGGACGGGAGCATACTTAGGTTCTGCAGCTCCAAATGCTTTAGGAACTTCAAGTTGGGAAGGAACCCTAGGAAGGTAAGATGGGTGGTTAAGGCTAAGTAGGAGTCTGAGAAATGAGGATCGTCATACTGGGTCCACCTGGCTCTGGAAAGGGAACCTACTCCTCGAGGCTAGCATCAAGGCTCGGAATACCTCACATCTCAACTGGAGACCTCTTTAGGGATGAGATTAAAAGCGGCAGCGAGCTCGGAAACAATATCTCAAGCTATGTTTCAAGCGGTAGGCTTGTCCCAGACGATGTTGTAAACAGGGTGATGGAGAAGAGACTCTCAAAAGAAGACTGTAGGAAGGGCTTCATCCTAGACGGCTATCCTAGGACGGTGAATCAGGCGGAGTTCCTAGATGGGATTTCCAAAGTCGATGTAGTCATAAACCTGAATGTACCGGACGAGGTAATAGTAAGACGATTATCGTCAAGATTGATCTGCAGGAATTGCGGCGCAATATACAACAAGATTACACTCCCTCCAAAGATTGATGGAATATGCGACAAGTGCGGCGGAGAACTCTACCAGAGGGAAGACGATAAGCCTGAGATAATAAGAGAGAGAATAGGGATATACAAGAGGGAGATTGCACCACTATTAGAATACTATCGGAAAAAGGGGATTGTTCTAGACTTTTTCTATGAATCCGGCGGATCCGGAGGGGATGTCTCGCCAGATCAGGCGGTAGACAATATAATTGAAGCATTGAAAGAATTCTCAGACTGAACAATGCGATTCCCTCTGAGCTGAATAATCCAGATCCGTGTTAATCGGACTCAATCGTTTTTCCCAAACGTCGCTTTAAGTAGGAAAATACACTTCCGAAAATGTATAAGAATCCTATTGCATCTATGACTTAAGTGGTTAGTAGCTTATACAACTGTTGTAAGCAATCATTCTAGCATTTTTTTAAGATGATAAAAAGCTATTTAGGCTTCTGTATCTTCTGTGGATTCTCGTCCAATTAGAGTAAGGGATAGAGATTAATACTTCTAAACTGTCGATAACCCTGGAGGCCAGCGTAGGATAATGGGTGTCAGGGAACCGATAGTAGTTGTCCTAGGCCATGTAGACAGTGGTAAAACTTCTCTCTTGGATAAGATACGTGGAACATTCGTGGCAATGAGAGAAGCTGGGGGGATTACTCAACACGTGGGGGCGAGCCTCATCCCTTCTCAAGTAATAGTGGATGTTGCTAAGACCCTTAACATAAGGCTGGAGGAAAAGCTTAAGGTCCCTGGGATACTCTTCATAGATACTCCTGGCCACGAAGCCTTCGTAAATCTAAGGAAGAGAGGAGGCTCTATAGCCGATTTCGCAATACTCGTAATAGACATTCTTAGGAGCGTTGAGCCGCAGACTGTGGAGTCTCTTGAAATACTAAGGGTGAGAAAGACTCCCTTCATAGTTGCAGCCAATAAGCTAGACCTCATACCCGGCTGGAAGCCTCAGAAGACGCTAAGCTTCACCCAGTCTTTGTCTAAGCAGGATGAGAGGGCTAGGCGAGTATTAGATGAGCACTTGTACAAGATTATCGGAGACCTTTCGATGCTCGGGTTCAGGTCTGACAGGTTTGATCGTATAACTGATTTCCGTAGGAACGTTGCCATAGTTCCCGTGAGCGCGGTGACGGGCGAGGGTGTTTCGGAAGTCATAGCGGTACTCATAGGTCTTATTCAACAGTTTCTCATAACCTTGCTTGAATACGGCGAGGGCCCGGGTAGGGGAGTTGTGCTAGAGGTTGTTGAAGAAACCGGAATGGGCACCACTGTTAATGCAGTAATATTCGACGGAATATTGAGAAAGGATGATACTATAGTCTTAATGGGTTTAAACAAACCTATCGTCACTAGGGTCAGAGCCTTATTGATGCCTAAGCCGCTCGATGAGATAAGGGATCCTAGGGACAGGTTTAACCATGTCAACGAAGTAAGGCCTTCCGCAGGGGTAAAGATAGTTGCTCCAGGCCTTGAAGGAGCATTACCCGGCTCACCGCTGTTAGTGGCAAGGGGAAATGTAGAGGATGCTGTTCAAAAAATCATGGCTGAAGTCGAGTCTATAAGGATTAGGAGCGGTGAGGAGGGTGTCGTCGTCAAAGCAGACACGCTCGGTTCGCTCGAGGCGTTAGTGGGCGAGCTTGAGAAGAAGGATATTCCCGTGAGGATTGGAGACATAGGCCCAGTTTCGGAACGCGATGTGATAGAGGCCTCTGTCTCATCAAAGGATCCTACGCTCAGGGCTCTCCTAGTGTTTAACGTTAGGGTAATGCCGGAGGCTGCGGAAGAGGCTAGGAAGAGGGGGGTGCCGATTTTCGAAAACAGGATAATCTACCAGCTTGTTGAAGAATTCACAGAATGGCGTAAGAAGGAGAAGCAGAGGGAGATGCAAGCCAAGCTTGAGCAGCTCATCCTCCCAGGTAAGATAAGGATACTGCCCAACTACATTTTCAGGAGGAGCAAGCCCGCGATAGTCGGAGTAAAGGTAGAGGCCGGCGCGGTAAAGCCAGGTTTCCCATTGGTTAATTTGAATGGTGAAAGAATTGGCGTCATACAGCAGATACAAAAGGAGGGGAGATCTCTCCCAATTGCTGAGGCTGGGGAGGAGGTCGCCATATCCATACCGGAGGCTATCGTCGGCAGGAGTCTCAAGGAGGATGATGTGCTTTTAGTCGACGTACCCGCTGGGGATGCTTCCCTAGTTAACAGGGTCTTCAGAAACCAACTTGCTCCTCACTATCTGGAAGCCTTGGAGGAAATTTCAAAGTTGAAGAGAAAGGAGAACCCGTTCTACGGTCTCTAAAACTTAATGTTTTAATACAGGGCCTATCAGCATACTCAACATGCCTCCCGAGTTCAAACTGTGCATCGCGGACCCGAAGACGGGTAAGACGGAGTCTGTAAAGCTGGAGGGGAGTAACGCAGTCCCATTACTAGGCTTAAAGATAGGGAGCATCGTAGATGGTTCTTTAATCGGCAAGTCAGGGATTAGACTGATGATAACCGGAGGATCGGACAAGTCTGGGATACCCATGGTCGCCTCGGTTCAGGGCGGCGTGAAGAAGTACATATTGGTGAATAAGAAGTCTCGTGTTGGAGAAACAAGGGTTAAGATGCTGGTGAGGGGGAACCAGATATCTGAAGATATATACCAGGTTAACATGAAGATAGTTACGGAGGGCGTTTGAAAATCGAGGATTATAGACGCGTACAGCCCTGTCTAAACCTGGGAACCCTGGGTCACGTCGACCACGGTAAGACTACTCTTGTACAGGCTATCACTGGCGTTTGGACTGCTAAACATAGTGACGAGCTGAAGAGGGGTATAACGATAAAGCTTGGCTACGCAAACTTCAGCGTGTTCCATTGTCACAAATGCCCGCCGCCTTACAACTATACTACGACGCCGAAATGCTCATGTGGCTCTGAAGCTGTCTTCCAGAGGAAGATAAGCTTCGTCGACTCTCCTGGACATGAGATTCTAATGACTACAATGCTTAGCGGCGCTGCAGTTATGGATGCTGCAATATTGGTAATAGGTGCTGACGAGGTTTGTCCTCAACCTCAGACTTACGAGCACCTACTTGCAGCCGAGATAATGGGTATTAAGAAACTCATCGTTGTCCAGAACAAGATAGACATCGTCTCCAGGGAGAGGGCTTTAAAAAACCTGGAGGAGATTAAACAATTCCTCTCAGGGACAAGCTTCAAAGATGCCACCATCGTACCAGTGTCTGCGCAACACAAAGTTAACATAGATATTCTACTTTACGTGATCCAGAAGGAAGTTCCCACACCTGTCTTCGACCTGAATTCTCCCGCCATGATGATGATAATAAGGTCGTTCGACGTGAACAGACCCGGGACAAGGGTTAGGGATATGCGCGGAGGTGTCATAGGAGGTTCTATAGTTAGGGGTGAGATAAAAGTAGGCGATGAGTTAGAGATACTTCCAGGTCTAAGGGTTAAGAAAGAAGATACTGTCGAAACAATCCCCTTAATTACTGAAGTTGTTTCAGTGGGCTTTGACAATGTTTTCGTAGACAAGGTTAGAAGCGGGGGGCTGGTTGGAATAGGAACGACGCTAGACCCTTCTCTGACTAAGAGCGATATGCTAGTAGGCAACTTGGCTGGTAAGCCGGGTACGCTACCGCCCGTTACCAAGAGCATAACTCTGGAATACAGCATGTTCGAGAGAGTGGTTGGGGTAAGGGGTATGGTGAAGAACGAGCCCCTGAGGGTTGGGGAAGTTTTGAACGTAAACGTCGGCTCAGCGCTTACGCAGGCTACTGTGAAAGAAGTCCGGGAAAACAGGATTAGGCTGGACCTTAAAATACCGGTTTGTGCGGAGAAGGGTCAAAGGGTTGCGGTTAGTAGGCTTTTCGAAAGACGTTGGAGGCTAATTGGCTACGGTGTTATTGTCGATTGATCGTCTTACTGGACTCCAGTGCTCTCCTCGCTCCTTTCGAAACGGGCGTTGACTTCATAAGGGGTATGGTTGAACTCGTCGGAGGTGATTTAAAGCTGATGCTACCTTTTGAAACCCTGGTTGAACTCAAGATGCTGAGTATGGGTAAGCCAAAAATATCTGGAATAGCTAGGCTGGCGTTGGAAGTTGCCAAGTGCATTAAGGTGCTTCCTCCCACGGGGATGATTTGCGACGATGCTCTGGTTTTCCTCGCAAAAACTTATAAATCGGCAGTTGCGACAGCCGACAGCGTGTTGCGTAAGAGGCTCAGGACCCTTGCGATACCTGTTTTTTATCCTGCTGGGGAGGGTAGGATCATGGGGGCAGGGTTAGGGGAGATGATGAGAACTGTTTAAGATAGTTGAGATTGAAGATGTCGTCAGGATTCCGCCATCTAGACTCGGCGATCCCGTTAGAGAAGTTTTCAAAAGCGTTCTGAAAGACAGGTACGAAGGCATGGTCATGGAGGAAATTGGATACATTATTCTCCTCGTAGACTATGAATTTGACCCCGTGGGTCAGATTTATCCTGGAGATGGCCATAGCTACCACAGGGTAAGGGTTAAAGTGCTCACCTACTGTCCTGAGGTTAATGAAGTTGTTGAGGGCAGGGTTGTCGAAGTCGAGGAGTTCGGAGTCTTCGTAAGGCTCGTTACCACAGATGCGCTGATGCACGTCTCCCAGATAACCGACGACTATATGGATTACAACAGTTCCCAAGGCATTCTCATAGGTAGGCAGACCAAGCGCATGATTCAGAAGAACGACTGGGTGAGGGCTAGGATAGCAGCAGTCTCCATAGGTAGAGGCGCTATGACGGACAAGATAGGCTTGACAGCGAGGCAACCCTTCTTGGGGAAGCCGGAATGGATTGAGGAAGACATTAAGAAGCTGGCGGGTGAGAAGCCTAAGCAGGAGGCTAAGGCCTGATGCCGCTGCGAGCATGCTTAAACTGTAGGATGATAAGCGATTCTTCTAAATGCCCCAATTGCGGGGGCGAGGAGTTTACTCAAGAATGGATCGGCGAAGTGTGGGTATTCAATCCTGAGGCCTCTTCGATAGCTAAGCTGATGGGTGCTAGAGTCCCCGGCAGGTATGCGGTGAGGCTTAAATAGTGTCTTTAAAGGCAACGGAGGAGACGAGAAAGAGAGTCAGAAGCCCCCTAGGAGTCCTGCTTAAAAAGAGGTCCGAAGTAAAGGATTTACTCAATGGTTTTAAAGGGTTTCTGATATGCGTCGGAGACATCGTGTCGAAGAAACTTATTGAAATGGGTTTCCAACCCGACCTCTGCATAGTAGACGGGAGGACAATGAGACAGCCCATACCCGTTACCGAACGTTTGAAGGAAAATAGGAAGGTCTTCAAACTCGTAAATCCTCCTGGGACTATTTCCGAAGATTCCTGGGAGGTAATAAAGCAGGCGGCTTCCTACTCGAAATCAATAGTCATCGTGGATGGTGAAGAAGACTTGCTGGCTCTCGTAGCCGTCAAATCCGCTCCAGATGGTTCTCTAGTGTTATACGGCCAGCCTGGGGAAGGGGTTGTGGCGATAAAGGTGGATGAATCATCGCGTAAAATGGTTTCAGAAATACTTGGGACGATGACCAGTAATGTTTAAAGCCTGATGTAAACGCCTTGAGCCCCGTGGTGGAGATAAGGATAGTGAAGGAGTCGAATAATCCCCTCTTAAGAAGGAGGGAGATACTGTTCGAAGTGCCGCATCCGGGGAAGCCTACTCCGAGCATAGCTGAAGTCAGGCAGACTATTTCAGCGATGAAAGGAGTTCAGCTTGACACCGTCTACATAGTTAGCTTGAAAAGCATGACTGGAAGACAATCCTCACGCGGGGAAGCGCATGTCTATTATTCTCCGGAACATGCTGCAATAGAGCCGCTTCACGTCAAGATTGCAAACCTTCCCCCGGATGAGAAGAAAAAGATGAAAGAGGAGATCAGGAAGAAGAAGATGGAGATGAAAGCTAAGGCTGTTGGTGGGAGGAGATGAAGGACTTGATAAAATATTATGAGGTTGACGTCAGCAAGAAGACCGTTAAGCTAAGGAACAGGAAGTGTCCAAGATGCGGCAAGGTAATGGCGTTCCACAAGGAGGTTAAGCCGAGGTGGCACTGTGGCTCCTGCGACTACACGGAATTTGTAAGGTGAGCCCCCCGTGGGGGAGCGTTTAACCTGCATAGGCATAGAGTCAACAGCCCACACTTTTGGAATAGGAATCGTCAAATACCATCCTTTCCAAATACTCTGCGATGTTAGAAGAGTTTACAGGCCTGTTTCAGGGGGGATACATCCAAGCGAGGCTGCTAGGCATCATATTGAAAAAGCTGTTGAAGCGCTCGAGGAAGCGATGTCTAGGGTTGACTTGAAACAGGTTGATATAGTAGCATTTGCGAGAGGCCCCGGACTTGGCCCATGCCTCAGAGTCGGAGCAGCCTTAGCAAGAATGCTCTCCCTAAAGCTTGAGAAACCCTTGGTGGGTGTAAACCATGCTGCTTCTCACATAAACATAGCCAGAGCATTGACGAGGGCTATCGATCCCGTTGTACTATACGTTTCAGGAGGCAACACACAGGTAATTTATGCTTCGGAGGGAAAATACGTAATCCTGGGAGAGACGGAGGATATTGCAGTGGGAAACCTCATAGACGTCTTCGCCAGAAAAGCTGGCCTAGGTTTTCCAGGAGGACCGAAGGTGATGGAGTTAGCCTCGAAGTCAAGGAGGCTGTTGAAACTACCCTATAGCGTTAAGGGTATGAACGTCTCCTTCTCAGGCATGTTGACAATGCTTGAGGGGCTTGTGGGTAAAGAGCCGGTTGAAGACCTCTGCTTCTCGCTTCAGGAAACAGCCTTCTCCATGCTAATAGAGGTTTCGGAGAGGGCGATGGCAATGCTCGGAGTTAAAGAATTCATCATAGCGGGCGGAGTCGGAGCCAATGCGAGGTTGAGACAGATGGCTGGGAAAATGTGCGAGGAAAGGAATGCTGTTTTTAAAGACTATCCGATTGAATATTATGCTGACAATGGAGTCATGATAGCGTGGGAGGGAATAATCCAATATATGCTTGGTGAAAAACTGAATGTGGAGGATTCTATGGTAAAGCCTAGGTGGAGGATTGTCGATGTTAAACCGCCTCCCTCAGGGCTGTACGAGAATTAGAACCCTCTACCAGGGTGCTGAAGCAATAGTAGACTTATGCGAATGGATGGGCACTAAGGTAGTTGTTAAGACTAGGATTTCTAAGGGTTATAGGATTAGTGAGCTAGATGATTTTGTGAGAAAGTCAAGGACTGTCAGGGAGGCTTCTCTCCTCAGCTCGGCTAAGAAAGCTGGAGTTGAAACACCCTTCGTATACCATGTTAACCCCGTTGAGGGATGGATAATAATGAGCTATGTCGAAGGCGAGGGCCTTAGGAGCCTGCAATATTCAAGCGTCTTTCCCAATCTCGTAAATAGGCTTGGAATGATTGTAGGAAGGCTTCATTCAGCTGGCATAGTACACGGCGACTTGACTCCGGCAAACGTGATCCTATCTGGCGATAGGCTCACCCTCATAGACTTCGGCCTAGGAGAATATTCTAACGAGGTTGAGAAAAAAGCTGAAGACATATACACATTGATCTCAAGCCTAACGCCGCTCTCAGATTACGATTCTCTTGTAAAGCTTTTTCTAGAAGGTTACAGGTCCTCAGCCGGAGAATCCGCCATCAAAGTCGAGGAGAGGGTTAAAGAAATAGGTAGAAGAGGAAGATATGTGGAGAAAGAGCTTAGACGTCAAACAGAATCATAAATTCCATTTTACATTTAGCATTAAATCCTTTTATTCAGCAAAGGAGAATTGTTAATCTAATGGTTGAGAGAAGTAGGGATTGGATGAAACAGGCAGAAAGAGACCTTGAGAATGCAAAGTATGAAATGAAAGGCGGTTTTTACGAATGGGCTTGCTTTTTGAGTCAGCAAGCAGCGGAGAAAGCGATAAAAGCAGTTTTCCAAAGGCTTAACATGGAAGCCTTTGGCCATAGCGTTTACGGGCTCCTCGTCAAACTACCGGAAAAATATACGGTCGGTAGAGAACTATTGGAGAAAGCAATGGAATTGGATAAAGCATATATACCAACTAGGTATCCAAACTCGATACCGGAAGGAGCTCCCTTCGAGGTTTACACGGAGGGGGAGGCAAAGAGGCTGATTTCCCATGCTGAAGAGATCATCGGATTCTGTAAGGGTATTCTATCCGGAAATAGATAGGGATAGTCTCATCTTAATTCTGAAAGGTGAAATCGAAAAGCTTTCGGAGAGATTACGAGTAAGAAGTGTGATACTTTTCGGCTCCTACGCTACTGATAGGTATACTCCTGCTAGCGATATCGATTTACTAGTAGTCATTGAAGATGAAGATAAGGAAAAGGCATATAGCGAGATTTTTAAAAATTTGAAAATAAGCAATCTTCAACTACACCTGTACACATTAAAAGAATATGAGAAAATGAAGGCAAGCGGATCCTTATTCATTAAGGAAATAGAGGAAAAAGGAATACCGATTAAAATCAATACCAGAGAAGTTTAAAAAGATACTTCCTATACTCGACAAAACAAACCGAATAAACTGAAAACT
>JAFNIT010000035.1 GCA_017601345.1 Candidatus Brockarchaeota archaeon
GGTAAAGGTCTTCATTACAAGGAAAGTAATGACGGGTGATGTTATTAAGTTTTAGGGCGATGTGTGAAATACAAATATGCAAAAAGACCATCATTCAAGCCTTATGAAGGCAGCTGAAAGCATAAAGATATTAGGGATTAGAAGAAGCCTTTCTCAAGCATAATCCTTTGTTCTATCGAGGCGACGAGCTTCCTTGTGAACACTACAGCATCAGGATTGATTGAAATCGAGTCTGTGCCTGCTCCAATAAGGAACTCTGTGAACTCAGGGTAGACTAACAGGTTACTCGAAAATTTTGGGGAAGTCTTCCTTGAGGAACTCTATTTTCTCTAAAGAAAACTCCTCTAATTTTTTTCATTCTCTTATCCACTGTTATCACTATGTCGTCTCTATATAGCTCCTCCCTTTTTATTTTGCTCTCGTCTATCCTAACTCTCCCATTCATAATGACTTTACCGAGAAACTTAAGGCCCGTTTCGCTTTTTTAAAAAGCTAGGCAGAGCCTATATCCATTGAGGTTATAGAACTTGTTGTCTAAAGACCAAAGCATATACTTCAAATAATCCTCCTCCCGCTTATCAACTTTTGGATCTCCGGTTTGTGCGCGCTCTGTGAAGTCATGGTAGACCGATGAAGTGTCTTACTTCAATTTTTTCAAGAATTCTTCTTTCCTAATTCTCGCCAGTCTTAATATTCCTAGCAAGGTTCCAGGTTTCACTTCTTCATGTAAAGGCACTATGGTAACTATCTTTTTCCCTTTCTCCATTTTCCTAGAACAACGTGGCTTCCTCTTTGCCGGGATATTTCGAAGCCGAATTCTTTAACAAGGATTTTAACTATTTCCTGCCCTGAAAGCCTAGGTAATTTCAACGCTAACCGCGCCTATTGGCTTTAGTGTTTTTATTTCTTCCATTGCTTCAGGCACTTCCTCCAAGTAGAGGCTAATAGCTTCCTTCAAGTTTTCTATCGCCTCCTCTATGGTTTTACCTTGGGTAGTTACCCCTGTAACAGCTTCTTTTATTATGTACATATCCTCTTCCTTCCAAACGACAGCATGAAGCTCCATTTCCTTCATTCGACAATCTCCAGGTCAACCTTAAAAAGCTTTCTGAAACCAAGATAAATGAAAACAGGGTTAAAAGTTGAGGCAAACTTTTAAGATTATTTCAAGCTGATTAACGGATTAGACAAATCAGCTGATAGAGCCCGTAGAATAATGAATAGGGACTGAGAGATAATTAAACGGCTCAAACAAGCACTATTTCCCAAAAAGTAACGTGTTGGAAACCGGATGGGAGACTAAAGCTCAGTGAAAATGAAAGATTGAAAGAAATAAAACCAAAAGATTTACTTTTTATCAGGATTACACGGTCCCAGTTCGGGTCAACCTTAACGTTGCCAAGAGCCTCCTCCAACATTATTCTCTGCTCTATGGATGCGACGAGCTTCCTAAGACTGCGGCATCAGGATTAATCTAGATAGAGTCTATTCTAGCTCTGACCAAGAACTCTGTGAACTCAGGGTAGACTAGCAGGTTACTTGAACATCTCTGGGAAGTCTTCCTTAAGGAACTCTATCTTCTCAAGCGGTACTGGCTCTAACCTCTTAAACTTCTTCTGTTTTCTATCTACCCAAAACCTGAACTTGTACTCGTGGCCTATCCTGTACCCTGTGATCGCGTAGCCGTCGAACGTGAAAAGGTGGGCTCCGTGATCCAGGTATCTGTATATGTGATACTCGACCAAAACCTCCATTCCCCTCTTGTCCACCTCCTTCCCTACGGCTCTAATCTTCTCTCTAAACCCTCCTCCCCTACGCTTCTCCAAATCCTTCAAAGCATGGCGGATTGATCGTAAGAATTTAAGGTTTACCATCTTGCACGCGGCTATTATCAAGATTGATCCTAGCATGCTTTCTAATATACTGCCGAGGCTGGAGAAACCTTGTTTGAACTTAGAGCAAGAAGGTAGAAGGGTAAGAAATGCTACTTGTCCTTAGACCTTCTGACAACTGTCGACGAACTTAAAAAGACGAGTTAGCGTGCGTTAAAATAAAACATCAGAAGATTCAACGAGGACTCGGCTAAAAAATTCTACGGGCTTCGCGGGCCGATGCGGCTTGTTCACGAAGGGCTATTAAGAATTGCGGCCAATTTTCTTACGAAATCGGAAATCTGTTTTTGATAGATGGCGTGTGCCAGCTCATATGGAGGCTTTTTATCCCTTTTTCTTCAACGCTGACCTAGTTGCTAGGGATGTTAAAACCCATCCTGCGAGACCAGCTATGATTGCGAGCGGGCTTAAAGCGAGGCTTAACACGAGGTTTATTATGAACATGACTGCGGCGGTTGAGAACCTTGATTCGTTAAGCTTTTTTCTAAGCTTGAAGAGCCCCAATGCCAGCCCTATCTGCCCAAGAGCCAGCATTATTATCCATACCCATAATAGCATCAGGGTTGTTGAAGCCTTTCCACCAATCGCAGCCTCCATAAGCATTGCGATTAAACTCAGCGGGAAAATTAGGAATCCGGCGCGACCAATTTTAAAGAGCATAATGGGCTTTCCAAAGGACTCGTCATAATCCTTGAAGGGATTAAACGCTGAGAGAAGATGGTTGAATTCCACGAAGGATACTATGGGAATCCCGCCGAGGGAGAGGAGTGAAAGCATGAAAATTATCGTCATTATGATGGAAACAGGGTCTCCCGGGTTGTAGATAAACGGCCAGAAGCTTAAAGCTCTTATGAGAAGCCCTATGGCAACTACAGGATTCAGGGCAATGAGGCTACTCAAAGAGATGAGAGAACCAATGGCAAACGTAATAACGTTCAGGAAGGTTAGGGCGGCAATGATCGGAAAGTTTCCTAAGAGATAGAGAAAAACCATCCACTTCAGCATTGCAAGACCCTTTGAAAGATTCTCGTCTAGAAGCCTTCCAGCCGCCGGGCTGGAGGCGGGTGGAATAGGCTTTTCAAGCGACGGGGTCTCCCTTTCCAAAGGAATGAGCATCACTGTTTGTTCAGGCGTTTCCTGCCGCTCAGGCTTAACGGCTGCTTGCCTGAGTATCTTTAAACCCGTGCATTCATGCTGCTCAGGGTCGATATGCTTCCCGCAGAACCACCATCCACAATGCTCACAGGGCTTAAGGCTCTCATCAGCCTTGCCGCACGAGTGGCAGCGTTGCAGCATCGCATTATTATGTATTCAAAAAATAAAAAGTTTTCCCTAGTGGATATTCAGTTATGTTTGATATGGGTGTATAAAAAGGGTTTTTCAAATATTGTTTCAGTATGTTGCTATATGCGTTTAAAGCACGGTTGTGTCGTTTTGCGACGCAATACTTTTAAAATAAGCCTTTGATGAATAATATAATGGTCTCCTCTGAAGAATTGGATCAAGAACATATCTACGGATTATGCAAGATCTTTAAGCGTCTTAAACCGATTTTGTATGATAAAAGTGGAAATCCTATATCATTGACACAACCATTTAATATTATTCTTAGACATGATAATATTGAAGTCCTTACGAAACAGGGCCTTTACGAACTCGATTATATAAAGCTTCTTAAGGATTTGTTAGCAAGATGGGATAAAAAGATTGAATTTCGTGAAAAACGGCTAATGCCATTATTAGAGTCATTATGCCCTGAACCTCTGATCACCCTGTCTGTTTCTTTTATTGTATGGTATCTAATTCCTATTATGAAGGAAGTTATTCTTATTATTGGCATCGTTGTCGCTACCCTCTTGTTACTTAAAAAATGGTTTGAATTGAGAGAAGATCCTGCTTATTACTATCTTGAACAAGGTATCATAATCACACCTAGCGATGAAATAGGGGCTAAGCCAAACACCTATAAAGCAAAGTTGATCTATGAAGTTTTAAAACAATGCTTGAAATAACTTTTTATCCTTCTTTTCTAATTATTCTTGCTAATGAGAGAGGAGCTTGTAATATTGCTTGGCTCTGGCGCTTCTGCTGCTTTCGGATTACCGACTCTAAGAGGTTTATCAGAATTATTGGCGGAACAATTCAGCTTCGTCAAAGATTTAAAAGAAATATTTTCTGAATCGCCTTTTTCTATAGATTGCGAGGCTGTTCTAAGCATGTTGGAAACTTTATGCGAGGCTGTAGAACATTCTCAAAAGAACGTGGAAGAACTGGGCCCCTCCTTATTATATTATATGAGTAGCAAGGAAGTATCAAGACTTCCACTCTCACCTATTATAGATGAATTATATAAGAAGATGTTCTCAGAAAACAAGAAACCTAGAGAAGAGTTAGAGCGAATGAAACTTTTCATATATGATGCATGTCAAGTCTCAGAAGAGAATGTTAATTCTGCATCTATATATTATTCTAAGATTTTTCAAGAATTAACCGGGAATGTTCTGTTACGTGATTGTGATGAGGAAAAGAGTATAAATCTAGGAATTAATTTGTCAAGTGGACACGTACCGCTGGATATTTTTACAACAAACTATGATCTTTTAATTGAGAATATATGTGATATTCTGCGTATTCCTTGTGCAAGAGGGCTTAAGGAAGAAGGCACTACTCTGAAAAGAGAAGTCTTTTATCCTGAACTTATAGAGTCTTCAGGTTACGGTTCCGTTAGATTGTATAAGTTGCACGGTTCTTTAGATTTTTATAAGGTTGGGGATAAAATAGTAAGGCTTCTAGCGCCCTCGCGTGCTAGAAAAATAGTTACAGGTGAACCGCTTCACGGAGAACTGATGATTTATCCTTTACATTCTAAATATGTTTATTCCTATCCCTACTTGCCGCTATTCAAGGCATTCTATGAACGTCTCTGCAATTGCAGAGTCTGTCTTATAATTGGTCATTCTATGCGAGATAGGGGGGTAAACGATGTTGCGACCTCTGCTTTAATAGTGAATCCTCGGCTTAAACTAATATTCGTAGATGAAAATCCTGATGCAATCGATTTCTTAAATGAGAAACCATTATTCTTACCGGACAAGTTAAGATATCGTAGTGTAATCGTAAAGGGTAAATTTGGAGATTTAAAGGTTATCAATAAAATAATAGAAGCACTACGTGAAAAACCTGGGTCATTGATATAATTTTGCTCAAAAACACTCTCCAACGCTTTAGCTTCTAGCACGCACGCTATGGGAGTTGATGACCTTGAAAAAGAACTGTTTGATGAATTGGAAAAAGTGAAAAGAATCTAGAAGAAGATCTAAAATTCTTAGTCACCTCAATCGAGCTATTTGTCATTGCCGTAATCACATATCCTCATTAAGCATTCATGTATTATTCTGATGGATATATTACTTGGAAGGAATATAAAGAAGGGTTAAGAATAGTTGACTCGATAGCTATGCTATGGGAGCGTTTTGAAACTGTCTTAAAATATTTGAAAACCAAATTAAGCAACCTCCATGGGAAGACCTTAGCGGGGTCTTTAAGACCAAATACTCTCAAACTCCAATGGAATACAAAATTGAAAGTGGAAGGGGCATAGTTGGTATTAAGGGTTCGATGGTTTCAGCAGAACCCGAATATAATTACGGAATAGAGATTAAGAACGAGAGGGGAGAAGTAATATCCGGGGCGATCCTATGGAAGCTTGAGCTTGGCTCCAACAAGGAACTCTGGGTTGTCATGGCAATAGATATCGATGGAAGCAAATGGCTATCGAAGGTGGAGTACGTTTCTCATCCTCACTGGTACCTCGTGAAGGATGTACGGCAATTTAAAGAAACATTCGTGGACCTGAACGGAAAGCAAGTAGATGCTGAGATCCTGAAGATATATTATGATGATAGTAGAGGGTATCTAAACACGCACTGCATGTATCTGGACCCAAGCACCGGAAGGTTTAAAGACGAATTCATTAGCGTTAAAAGCCCAGAGTATGGGTTAGTGGAGAGTAAGTTGTTGAGTGCCATAGAAGGAGTCAGCACACCTGCAGAGCTTAAGACGACGATGATAATTGACATGAAGGGAGAATTCGAGGAAGCTTTTGCATACGCGAAGAGCCTGCTTGATTCTAGTGCGAGAGGATATGCTGCATATGGGCTTACTGAAAAGTTGCTATTGAGGAATTACTATCAGCATTTCGGATATGATCCGAATAAGCCGTTGTTAAAGACGGCGGGAGAGAACATTCCTAAAGAGGGCCCGTTTGACATGATGCAGGTGGACAAGAACAAGATAACTTTAGCCATTGAGGAGAAATCTCGTTGGAGCTATGAGAGAGATATTTCGAAGATCTTAAGGGAGATGAATAGCAAACTTCGTGAGGCTAAAGGAGAATTCAAGAAGCATGCAGAAGAGGCAGGAGATGCAGGATGGATAGTCCCCGAGAAGGGCTATGCCATAGTGATTTATATAACCCCGGAGAAAATATTCATCAAGTGGGAGGAGGTTAAGCCAGGGGAGGGCTGATGCGGATGTCGTGTGAAAGGTGGAAGGTCCTCGTCCCAAGGCTTGCGAAAGAGCTAAAGGAGAGGAGCGGCTATGAATTTTCGACTCGCGGGGACGTATGCTTCATGAAATCATGGGAACTGTATCCCGTTAAGTCCTCGAATGGGAGGGAGCTGGGCCAGATGTATACCTCTGCGGACCTCCGCGATGTTTACTTTGAAGAAAGCGTCGATGCAGAGACCAGCTGGCGTATCAGATGGCGCAAGGATATTAAGTGGATGGACGACTGGATCGACCCTCTTCCCCCATTCATAGACTCCATTTTTGTAAGAAGTAGATACATCATCATAAGGAATAATGAACCGGATCTTTCGTTCCTATGTGGGGTATACTACAATCTTGAATTCGCTCCAGGATGGGTTGAAGATGAGGAAAGGATATTCTTTAAGGATTTCTCCGCCTTGAGTATGGAGGATAGGGAGGATAGGATGAAGGTGGCAAGGTTCATGCCAGCCCTCGTTAAGGATGTGAACGTATTTCTGAAACTTATTCGAGAAGTCTTCTCTAAGTACGGGTACCTGGAAGAGCTCCTCTTAACCAGATTGGATAACACTTCTTATCAGCTTAAGTTCGACATATCCGGGATGAGCGACGAGCAGGTCATCGACGAGGTGCTAAAGAGGGCTGAGGCCGTGATAGAGTTCAAGAGGAAATTCAGAGGATGGTTGGCGAGGGAGGAGAGGAGGGATTACTGGGAGGAGACAGCTGTGCCCCAAGCGAAGAAGATTCTTGAAATAACCAAGTGGAAATACATGCTGAAGTGGCCAATAGAATTAGAAGACCCGAAGATGAAGAGACGATACGTATACCAAGCCAAAAGGGAAGCTTTAGACCATCCAGCAGGTGTTTACGACCTAGATGGATACA
>JAFNIT010000014.1 GCA_017601345.1 Candidatus Brockarchaeota archaeon
CCATTAAGAAAGAACATTTGAGTGAGAAGGCCAATAGTCTCCCCGGCGATAGGAACACCGTAAACATCAGAAAGCCTAACAGTAACCCTAACATTGTCACCGATAGCAGCCAAATCAGGAACAACCTCAACAAAAGTCCTGGAAGAAACACGAGGTGTGGGTTGAGCTTCCATAACCCAGAACCCGCGGAGCACGGTGTAGCTCATGTCATAGCTTATTCCATACTGGTCTTCTATTGTCGAGTTAACTCTGAGGGAGACGAAGCTGTCGCTTACACTTCTTATTGTGAAGCTGTAGTTGTTCGTTGAGACTTGGCTTACTTCAGCCGGGCTCCACATCGCCCCGTCGTCGAGAGAGTATTCCACAGAAACTTCCTTAATGAGCTGTGATAACCAGGAGTAGACATAACCAGTTACGTCTCCTCCAACATGAGTGTTGTTCAAATCCAGTCCCATAACGTTCAACGCGATCGGGGAGAATAGCCATGTCCAACCTCCTGTCGGAACCTCGAATTTCAGCCTTGCAAAAGCGTATGCGGATAATGGGAGGTTACTGATTCCATGGACTTCGATTTCAAACTCCGCAGGGAGATCAATATCTTCAAACCCGACATACTGAGAATCGTAGAACCAATAGCTATCATATATTTCAGTTCCATCTTTCCTTATTATGATCCTACCGTTATCTGAACATAAATATGCACCACCATACCCACTGTAATCCTCAGAAAAAACATTCGAATATAGCCAAAGTCTTGCTTTGTTCCCACTATCGTAACTTTCAACATCTAAGTAAAAGTAAGGAGACAGGGGATGGGAATTAGTAGCTATCCTATATGTTCCAGGATCCATTAAATCTTCAGAACCCCAGTAATTGAAGTAGGGCGTTTCGACATTAGGTTGATCTCCTTCTTTCTCATATCTTGTGGAGAAGAAACAGAATCCGTTAAGCTGCAATTCCCCACCGCACCATTCCACTAGCTTCCTTGGAGAGTTTATTACCCATGTTAACGAGGGAATAGTGAACCCGTAACCACCATAACTATCTACTACCCAATAGACAATAAGTGGGCTTCTGGATATATATGCAGCGACCCCGGGGGTGAATGCGGTCCTATAGTCTTTCTCAACTCTTGCCAACTGGGAATTGCTGAAGCTTAATGTCTTGCCTGCAGTTATACTCTTATTGACGAATAGGATTGAGTAGAGCTCTGGAGTAAGCAATACGCTGGGATTTGCTATGTTCATGTGGTTTCTGTCATAGTGCTGGTAGTAGGATGAGAAGTATAGGTCAGTTGAGGATACGTAGATATCTGTCCTAGACGGGTAATACCACATGTTGGCGAGACTAAAGGGCCATGGAGAAAAGGCAGGATGCCAGATTTCGTCTGTAAGGCCGGCGATTACTTGGTTTGGAGCTGAGGGAGAATAGGATATTTTGTGCGCTCCCTGGAGGCTCAGCGCTATGTCCATGTCTCCCGTTACCTGTTCAACTCTTATTGCGTAGGCGTCTGCATACATGTTTCTTCCCCAGTCCCATCCCACGATGTAGTAGGTTCCATCCGGAACATAGAATGTTGCCCTTCCTTCGGAGTCGGTGTAGGTGTATGTCCATTCTCCAGTATCGTTGTTAAAGACTCCGACAAGCCTGTTCGAAATTGGAGTGTTTCCGTCTAAACCGTAGAAGGTTATGGAAAGAAAATTGAAGTGTGAGAAGCCGAATATTGCATGTACTGTTGAATCGTCAACCGTGTAGTTTGTGTTAAGCACACCACTGTAGACTCCGATTGGCAGACCTGTAGTATCTACTGTCACTCTGACCCATCTACTCTTCCCAGCAGGTATGCTTAACGATGTGACATTTAGACTGACTCTGCCGCTCCAATCATCCCCATACCATAACCATAATCTGCGGAGGCTTGGGGTTAAAGACACATCAATGGTATTGCTTTCCGTGTTTATGAATGCCACATCAAAGCTGTGCATACCTTGCGGTATTCTTCCAAGACTAATAGTGGCCGGGGAAGCAAACAGGCTTGTTTCCACTGCGGCTAAAGCATTAAGCCTTCCCCCTCCCTGAGTATAAACATCGTATCCTAAGCTTATTGAAGTACTTGTCAGAAGGTTCTTGATCATTGTTGAGTTTAAGCTGGGCCTAGCCTGTTTGATAAGGGCTATAACCCCTGAAACGTGTGGAGTAGCCATGCTTGTACCTGAGAACCCGATGTAGCCATCGCCACTACCTGCTCGGGCTGCCAGTATTCCTACACCGGGGGCCAGTAAGTCTGGTTTAACCCTGAAGTCTATTGTCGGTCCCCTACTGCTGAACTGAGCTATAGTGTCAAACTTACTGGACGCTCCTACTGTTATGGCTTTCCTAGCGGCCCCCGGAGCATTTATACTGCCGTAATATCCATTGTTTCCAGCGGCAACTACTACGAGTTTTCCAGCATCCATTGCGGCATCGCAGGCAAGCGATAAGGGATCAGTTCCATCAGTAAGTCCTCCGGCTAAAGACAAGTTAGTTATATTGGCCTCATCCCCATCATTAGGAACTCCATTTGGACCATAATAGGCTGCATACTCTATGCCCGATATGACCCAGCTTTCATAACCCCAACCATACCTGTTCAAGACCTTCACGTTCATTAACAGAGCCCCTGGAGCAACACCGCTGATCTGAACCTCCTCTGCATCAGCTGGTGTAAAAATCCGGCTATCAATGTAGTTGAGATTGCTTAAGTCTTCTGCAATCAGCATACCGCTATTGCTGTCAGAGATTCCGATGGTCGCTGACACAGTCCCATTGTTTAATCCGTAATTAAACCGTATCGTCCCGTCTGAACCCAATATGGCTTCAAAATTCGCTTCTATGGCGTTGTTGTAAAAAGCAACAACTTTCCATCTAATGATCAAGTGGTTAGGATCTGGCTGCCAAATGTATATGTCGTCTCCAGGCCTTCTGTCGGTCCTCCAATCGTCCCATGCGGGTGCAATAGCCACTTTTTCAGCCAATCGGTCAATACTATTACTAAAGCTAGAGTCCGGTACAAAAGTTATCAACCCGTTGCTCGACACGTATATTATGGTATACTCTACTCCGCAGAAGGGGAATGGAAAAGGCATCGTGTATTCCCAACTTCCATCATCACCATGCCAATTCATAGGAGTTCCGCCGTCGATCCATTCATTTGAAGCGAATTCACGATTATAGTTACATATGATTGTGGTTAAGTTTACACCGGCAGCTATACTTGCAACGTGAGTACCATGCCCAACGTAGTCATAGGGATCGTTATCATCAGTGAAATCCACCTGAGTTATTATCTTCGAGGTGCCGTTTTCAAAGTAGAAGGACTCATGATACGGGTCTATTCCAGTATCTAATATTGCGATCTTCATCCCTGAACCATTGTAGCCAAGGTTCCAGACATTGGGGGCACCTATCAGCGGTACGCTCTGGTAAAGGGATGCTCTCACCTTACGGTCTAGCCATATTTTAGTCACGTATTCGCTGGATTGTAGGTCGTAGAACATTTTGCCTTGGATTAAGTTTACTGAGGAGGCAGGTATCATCTTGTAACTTTTTACAACCTTACCGGACTCTTCTTTTCCAAATACTGAATCGATGAAGCTCTGTGCTTCAATCTTTTTGGCTGGGTTCAGACTTACTATTATAGGAGTTTTTGACATGTTGTAATATTGCTCCTCTATTAGGTACTTTATGTTGAACAGGTTTATGTCTGCTTTCTGCAGGTTGACGTCATCAGGTATGACATAGACTCCGTATTCATCTTCGATAATCTTAAAGCTTCTGTCGAGTTTTTTTGGGTCGTAGGGTCTTACTCCAAGTATTACAACCCTAGTAGTCCTATTATCCTTACTATTATCCTCCTTAATGATTCCTGCTGTTACTATGTCTCCAGTTACAAGCTTGACTTCATACTTTGCCTTTATTTCTCTATTTTTGATTTCTTTTTTAAGCGGCTCATAGGGGTTGAACTGCTCCTCTGTTTTGGATGGCGTTGCATGGCTCTGCATGAGGAATATGGTTGATAATGAAACCAGAATTATTATCGTTAGAACCGTTATCCGCTTAATCTTTCCGTTAAAGATTTTTATTCCCATTTTCACTCAAAAGCTTAAAAGTATTTTTTTCCTATATAAGCTTTTACTTGATAAAACTAAGTTTAATGAATTTTTACCATACATTCCTTAAAAAATGATTTATTGTTGGCACCCACATTGAAGAAAGCGTGTAGTATGGGTTAATTTGTATAGAGTTTACAAATGGATTAATTGAGTTACATGTGATGAGATGAAAATATTAGATTGCATTATTTAAGCCTCCAGCTTCCTTCAAACCAGTTTGTTGAAAACGATTCAACAATCAGCCTAGACCTTTTGCTCGTTATCTTTTTCTCCTCGAAGAACCCGGGTGGAGCTTCAATAGCGTACTTGAAGCTCTCATTCGGACCGTAAAGCCTACTCGGATCCGGATCCATCCGCATTATTTCTATTATTGTTCCATTGGCCTTCACGAATGCTATGTCTAGGCTTGCCTCAACATTACGCATGTGGAATAACCCGTTAATCTCACTGGGGAAGACGAAAAGGATGATTGTTTTCTCCATAATGCTTCTGCTGATGTTCTGGAAGCCTGCTGCACGCTCGTCAGGCTCATCTGCCACCTTTACCTCAAGCTCCAGAACCTGGCCCTCGTCGTTAACGATCTTGATTTTTGCCGTTTCCATCTTTCGAAACTCCCGGGTAATCCTCTGGTTAATGTTTAGGAGGATTTGGATTAGGATGACTATTGAAAACGAAACTAAAAATGGGATTAGGATAGCAATCCAGCCTTTGATATTCATTATAGAGGAGAAGGAGAGACTCCGTATAAAGGCTTTATGTCAAGCATCGCTTACTTGAAGAATGCATCCCACTATGTGGCATGAGAGGTAAATTTTATATTCCAACCAAAACAGGAGAAAGCGCCATGAAAAAGACAGTAGCGATAATCTTATTGTGTTTGATTATAGCACCCATAATTTTTAATAAAACTATTGTTGAAGCTTACCACGGTTCTAAATGTCTTAAGATATACTTCAACCGCAAAGCAGGAGACACCGGTGGTGTCCAGGTTGAGCTGGATGGCACTACAGATTTGAGCAGAAAGAGGCTGTCGGTTTGGATGAAGGTTCCTAGGGAGGCTGCAGACGCAAATATTGCAGCCAAGATATTCATATTCGACGGTAAATGGAAATGGGCTGATGCTGGCCCCCACATAACCAGCTTCGGTGGCAGAGAAGACCAGTGGGTAGAATTAGTATGGGACCTAAGCAAAAACCCGCCTTCAGAAACAGGTTTTCCTGAATGCGACCCGACTAACGTTAGAATAGTAGGAGTTTTGATTGGAGAATGGGCAGGTGGAAATTGGAGCGGCTATATTTACATAGATGCCTTCGGCTTGTCTGATCCAGACGGTCAGAATTACCAGATACTCTTCGACTTCGAGGAAGACACTGAAGGGTGGACTGGCTGGGGAGCCATAGAGACCGTAGAAACCGTATCGGTAGAAACTCCAATACCGACTCCATCCCCTAGTGGAAAGATATACCTGTACTATGACTTCAGCAGCAGCAGAGGCCGAACTTTTAGATTGGTGGATGTTAACAGTGATGGCAAGTATGACTACCGCATAGACATTTGCAATTGGAACATCAATAGTGCAAAAGGCGGTAGAATCAATATGACGTATGATATAAGCACGACCACGCTTATTACAGAAGCTGACATCTGGGGAGCTCAGCCGCAGAATTATGTTAACGGTTACCCGGAGATCTATGTTGGCAGGAAGCCATGGGATGGGCAGTATGCTAATGGTCTTGGGCTCAACTTTCCTTACAAGGTTTCTGATCTAGTCTTGGGTGTAGCATCTCTAAAGGTATCGTTCTCCGTTGACCTTCAAAGACTAAATCCAGATATGAATTTCAACATAGCTGCAGACGCCTGGCTGGTGGATGAAAGACATGCATTCAACCCCGGCTCAGGACTATCCATACCGCATGTTGAAGTCATGGTCTGGGTCTTCAGAAGTAACCTCGGTCCTGCTGGAAGCAAAGTCGGCGAAGAGGATATGAGTGGAAGGGCCTGGGAAGTCTGGAGAAAAGTTGAAACCAACAACGCTACTTACATAGCTATAATACCAAAGGGATGGAGCCTTAGAAAAGGTTCTATAAGCTACGACGTATCTGAAGTTATGAGAATAGCTAAGAAGTATGCTCCCTTCGACATATCTGACTACTACCTAGTTGGCTGGGAGTTGGGGACGGAATGGGGTACGAAGAACTCCGGTGGCGTGGCACAGTTTCGGTGTAGCATATCAAATTACACTGTGACTGAAACTCCAGCACCGACTCCAAGACCTACATCAACCCCAACGTCTACGCCTACTCCAACTCCAACATCTACACCAACTCCTACTCCTAGTTTCGGGGAATTTGCACCATATATCATACTAGTAATCGTGCTGATCATTTCGATCTTAGAGGTCATTATCCTCTATAAAAAGAAAAAGGAATTAACCCCAGCTACTTTGGTGATATTGTTTGCTTATTGGTTTAAGTTAACCTGTTAATCACCATGGAGGATTAGGGTCTTAATTTTAACCTCAGGCTTCTCACAGACGCTTTTTTATTTACGCGAGGATTATAAGGAAGCGTAATCGAAGAACAAGTTCTTCTGTAATTCTTTCAGCAGTGTCATATCGGAAAAATACTTGATACCATATTTCCCTAGATTTCATTAGGAGGCTTCCTAATCCTAGGAGGATGTATGTTGTTAAGGCTTCTCTTAGAATAGGCTCTGAGGACATATTCAAAGCTTTTCTTCCATTACCCAAGGAAGAGAGGCTCTTAATAGGTTCGGTTGCAGAGCATAAACTGATTTCCATTCATTCTTGATGAATGAAGAGGGTAGAATTGGTGGTCATAGCAACGCCAAGTCATCCTCATGCCCCTCAAACCATGGAAACATTGAAATCCGGTAAAAATGTTGTGTGCGAGGAGACGCGACGAACTTGGCTGGAGCAGACGAGATAATAAGAGTTGCGAATGAGGCTTCGAGGCCAGAATACTTTTTCTGTTTTGTGGTTTGCTCTCATACTCTTTAAAATAGACGGAGCCAGCATCCTGACGCTAAGGCCAGTAGTTGAACTATCTTTTTTCTAATTCCGGATAATAAGGAAAGGCGAAAGACACAGGATTTAGGTGATAGCTTAGGATAGATTAAAAAGCTTGAATACGGTGTTATAACATAGGATGCTGGATAGATTCGGCAGACCCGTTACCGGCCTTCGGATTTCGGTTACGCAAAAATGCAACCTGAATTGCTTCTTTTGTCATGGAGAGTGGGATAATTCCGTGAATCGGGAGATGCAGCGTGAAGAAATAAAGAAGATAATCGAGATTGGGAAAAAATTCGGAGTGAACGAGGTCAAATTCACAGGGGGCGAACCTTTGATGAGGCCGGATATAGTCGAGATAGTAAGGGATGCATCATCAATAGTATCTGAAGTTTCGTTAACAACTAATGGGACCTTGCTAAGAGACTTCGCATCCAATTTACGTGATGCGGGTCTGATGAGATTAAATGTCAACCTTCCGAGCCTAGTTCCTGAGAAATATGAAATGATCACGGGTTTTAGAATGATTGATCAAGTTTTGGACGGTATTGAGGCCGCGATAAAAGCTGGACTGGAATCAGTGAAGATAAACATGGTTTTACTTAGAGGCATTAATGAGCATGAAGTACCATCCATGATAGATTACGCATTATCGGCGGGTGTCGACTTGCAGCTAATTGAGTTACAGCCCATTCCATCTGGAGATGAAATATTCGCTAAGTATCATATTGGTATAGAAAATATCCAATCGATTATCTCGAAGTCTGTAAGAAAAATATCTCAAGTAAGTGAAAGAAGGGATAGATACATCGTAGAGTCAAAAGGTAATTTCATATACGTGTATATTGTCAAGCCTATTTGCAATCCCAATTTCTGCGCAGAATGTAGGAGGCTGAGGGTGACATCAGATGGAAGATTAAAACCATGCTTGCTTAGAAATGATAACCTCATAGATTTCGTGAAATATATCAGAGATAACGACCAGAAGGAACTCTCGGAGAAATTCTTAAAAGCGATAGAGTTAAGAGAGCCTTATTGGAAGTGGTATAATGAAGATAAAAGTTAGGTATTTTGCTTCGTTCAGAGAGCTTGTGGAATGCGAGGAGGAGACATTCGATTTAGATGAGGATCGAAGCATCTCGGGGCTAATCAGTAAAATAACTTCTAGGCATCCTAAGCTTAAAGATGAAAGGATTATGATTGCAGTGAATGAAGTCCTCATTGACCCAACGAATAGGCTTGAGCTCAATCAAAATGATGTAGTAGCTGTCTTCCCCATGGCGAGTGGTGGTTAGGATGATAGAATTAACCCGAGAAGACATTTCAATAAATGATATAGTATCTCAAATGAAGAGGCCGGAAGTAGGGTCGATCGTGATTTTCCTGGGCACCGTTAGGGGGATTCAGAAGGGCGATCGTATAGAAAGGATGGAAATCGAGTCTTATCAGGAAATGGCAATCAAGAGTATGAAGAAGCTTAGGGATATTGCAATAGAAAAGTTTGGAGTCATAGACATCTCAATCGTCCACAGGATTGGCGATTTAAGGCCTCTTGATAATATCGTCTTGATAGCGGTTTCTTCAACGCATAGAGCCGAGGGCTTCGAGGCATGTCGCTGGATTATTGACGAATTGAAAAAATCAGTACCGATATGGAAGAAGGAATATACCGCTAGGGGACAAAGATGGGTTAAAGAGGAGGATTGATAGTTCCAATGAAGGTCATCGATATATCTGGAAAAGAAGTTTCACGCAGGGAGTGTACTGCAAGTGGAGAAATTAGACTTAAAGAAGAGACTATTCGGATGATTAAGCAGGGTTTAGTCCCCAAGGGGGATGTGCTGAGTGTCGCAAGGGTTTCTGCAGCCCTAGCTGTGAAAAAGACGAGTGAATTAATACCGGCTTGCCATAACGTCCCGATTGAGGGCGTCGAGCTCGATTATGAGCTACTCAACGACAGGATAGTTGTTACTTGTCGCGTAGTTTCAGAGTCTAAAACAGGAGTCGAGATGGAGGCGCTGACCGGAACTTGCGTCGCTTTACTGACGTTATGGGACATGGTCAAGGAACTCGAGAAAGATGAAATGGGACAGTATCCGACAACCGAGCTGCTCCGAGTGAGAGTACTTAAAAAGGTGAAGGAATGATATGAGTTTTAAGCAGCATAAGGAGTCTGCAGCCGGAATAAAGGCAAGGGTAGCGGTATTAATTGTGAGCGATTTCAGGACTCCGGAGACTGATGAATCGGGAGATTTGGCATCGAATATATTGGAGGAGATTGGACACTTCGTCAAGGAGCGGAGGTATGTGAATAACGCTGAGGAGGAGATAATGAAAGAGATTCGTAGCATCCTGAGGAGAGATGACATCGACGTCATCGTCGCAATAGGGGGAACAGGGATTAGTAGTAAGGATCTGACGGCAGACGTAGTCTCAAAGCTCCTAGAGAAGAAGATTAACGGCTTCGGAGAGCTCTTCAGATTCCTCAGCTACGAAGAAATAGGAAGCGCCGCTATGATGAGCAGGGCATGTGCAGGTATTGCGAACAGGAAGATAATATTCAGCATTCCTGGATCGCCAGATGCTGTCAGGTTAGCTGTTCAGCGATTAATAGGGCCTGAACTGTCCCATATTATCTTCGAGATATCGAGGTGAAGCTTGTGAATATGCTCATTTTCAGGTGAATCTAATGAAACCATTCAGAGACCTGATTTCGCTTGAGGAGGCAATAAGGACCATATTAGAGAATGTGTCGCCGATAAATAGGGTAGAGGAAGTTCATTTGGACGATGCGATCGGGAGGGTGATGGCTGAAGACGTCTTCGCCCCAATAGATGTACCTCATTTCGACAGGGCTGCCATGGATGGATTCGCCGTTAGGGCACAGGATACTTATGGCGCTTCCCCATTTAATCCTGTGAAGTTGAAGCTCATCGGATCGATCAGACCGGAAGAGACTCCGTCGAGAGGGATTGAGAAGGGGGAGTGTATTCAAGTATCAACTGGTTGCATGATGCCATTGGGATCGGATTCGGTAATCATGTATGAACATACTGAGAGTAATAAGAATGAAGTCATCATTTACAGGCCAGTGCACCCTTGGGAGAACGTGTCTAAAAAGGGATCAGACATCAGGAAGGGCGAAAAAGTAATTGACGTTGGAGAAGTCATAACACCTGCGAAGATAGGGGTATTAGCCGCTTTAGGATTTGAGACGGTGAGGGTATTCGGGAAACCGAATGTGGCTGTGATTCCTACGGGTAGCGAGCTCGTGGAAATAGGGAATCCGTTAGAAGGGACTAAGATATATGATGTGAATTCTCACACGTTGATCTCTGTGATCAAGCTAAACGGCGGGAATCCTGTGAAGTTCCCATCGATAAAGGATAATCCCCATGAGATAAGGGCGGTTCTATTTGATGCTTTGGTGAACGACTTGGTGATACTGACTGGAGGTAGCTCTGTGGGTGAGAGAGACGTGATCTACGATGTACTGAGCAAGGAGGGAGAAGTCCTCTTTCACGGGATTCAAGTAAAACCGGGGAAGCCTACGATCTGTGCCTTAGTTAAAGGGAAAGTAGTATTAGCCATGCCGGGACATCCGACTTCATGTCTTAGCAATGCCTATCTTTTCTTAATACCAGCACTGAGGAAGTTGGCTAGGCTTCCAAAATGGGAGCCTAAGATTGTTAAGAAGAAGTTGGGCAGGAGGATAGTTTCAACCTTAGGCAGGAGGGTATTCTTAACGGTGAAGCTTATTGGGGATGAGGCAATTCCCGTCTTCAAGGAATCATCTGCAATAACGAGTATGGCGGAGGCTGACGGATACATAGTTATAAGGGAGAACGTAGATACATTAGAGAAAGGCGATATTGTCGACGTCTATCTTTTTGAGTAATATAATAGTCGTGAAAATACTGTAAGTGTTTTAAATCATGGATTCAGAAGTATTTTCTATTGGTAAGATGTAACACAGGAATATTTTACGAACTATGTTTTCCGACGTTAAGGTCCGATTCAAACAAAAATTTAAGTAGGTTCACGTGTTAAAATGTATTGATGTCAAATGAGGGGGTAGAAATAGAGTTCACGGGCCCGTTTAGGAAACTTTCCGGAGAAAGAAAGATCTTCCTCCCCCTCGAGCATGAAGTAACTTTGAACGAGTTTATCGAGATACTGTCCCGAAAGTTTGGAGACGAATTTAGAAAAAGAGTACTAGATGAGGCCGGCAAGCTTGATGCTGACAGGTCAATCATAATTATAAATGGGAGAATCGTGGATTCAACTAAGGAGACGTCTTATGTCGTGAAACCCGGCGATACGGTTGCTTTCGCTCTCTCCTTGGCAGGAGGTGGCTAGCCGTTGAAAGGATATGCTGGAAAGTATCTCTTGGTCAATCTAACTTCTCGCAAGATCGTATCCAAAATGCTTGATGAAGGGATGGCCGTCAACTTCATCGGCGGTTATGGATTTGGAGCCAGAACATTATACGATTATGTTCCGGCTGGAGTTGAACCTTTTTCCCCAGACAATGTTTTGGCTTTCTGGACGGGCCCGTTAGCGGGCACTATAGCTCCAGTCAGCAGTAAGTATGCTGTTTTTGCACGTTCTCCGCTGACTGGATTCTTCGGATTTGGGATTTCATCAGGTGGATTCGCTTTTGAATTAAAATGCGCACAATGGGACGGCATCATATTCACAGGAAGGTCTGATAGTCCCACTTACCTTTTCATCGACGATGAGAATGTCGAGTTGAGGGATGCTTCACATCTCTGGGGTAGGACGACCTGGGAGACTGAACAAATGATAAGGGAGGAGCTCGGAGATGATACCGTTAGGGTGGCCGCAATAGGTCCTGCTGGTGAAAGGTTAGTTAGAATAGGTAACATAACTAATGATAGAAACAGGCAGGTCGGAAGAACGGGAATGGGAGCCGTTATGGGTTCGAAGAACCTGAAGGCTGTCGCAGTAAGGGGAACTAGGGACGTCGAGGTCGCAGACCCAGACGGCTTGATGAAGTTTTCTATGGAATTGAATGAGAGACTTCAAGGACCTAAGACGGAAAAATATAGAGTATATGGGACCCCTGCTAACATACTGATTCATAATAAGCTTGGCTGTCTTCCATCCTATAATTTCCAAAGAGGAACCTTTGAGTACGCGGAGGAGGTATCCGGTGAAAGAATGTTGAAAACGCATGTTAGGAAGATAATAGCATGCACCAATTGTGCGATAGCGTGTGATCACGTCAATGAAGTAAGGGAGGGGCCTTACGCTGGAACTGTAGCTAGCATGGATTATGAAAGCCTTAACATGCTGGGGCCGTGTTGCGGGGTTAGAGATCTCAATGCTATCACGAAGGCTGTGGAGATATGCGATACCCTCGGCGTCGACACTATATCGGCAGGGGTCATAATTGCATGGGCAATGGAATGCTATGAAAAAGGAATCCTAAGCAGCGAAGAAGTCGATGGACTCGACCTGAGGTTTGGCAACAGCGAGGCCATGCTAGAGGCCCTGAAGAAGCTTTGTTTAAGAGAAGGTAAACTTGGAAATTTACTTGCTGAGGGAGTTAAAAGGGCTTCTGAAATTGTTGGAAGAGGATCTGAGAAATTCGCGATACATTGCAAGGGATTAGAATGGGGTGCTTATTCCATGAGGTCGCTCAAGACCTCGACGCTCGGCTTTGCGGTTTCTATAAGAGGAGCAGATTATCTGCGCTCCGGTTCCTACCAGGTTGACGTTAGAGGCGAAGTCGATAGGCTTAAGCTTGATTACAGCAGGGGCAAGATCGTCTGCGATGGAGAAAATCTGTATGCGATAATAGATTCTCTAATAATATGCAAGTTCGCCAGAGGGATATTCAGTTCAGTAGACGAGCTCGCTAAATTATATACGTTAACCACTGGGATAGAGATGACGGGTAAGCAATTGCTTCTGGCAGGTGAAAGAATTCACAATCTTGCGAAATGCTTCAACATAAGGCATGGAGCTTCTAGGAAGGACGATTATCCTCCACCGAGGGCCTTCGAAGAGGAAATGCCCGACGATGTCGTGAGAGGAGCCAAGATCACTAGAGAAGAGTATGACGAAGCATTGAATGGTTACTACGATGCAAGAGGATGGACTAGGGAAGGGATTCCCACGGCAGAGAAGCTATTACAGTTGGGATTAGAAAAAGAAGCTGAAGAGATAGCGAAGTATCAAGTATCCCATGAGCTTAAATTAACCGGGGCAAAGTAAAATGGCCCTTAAGACTAAAATGACGGAGAGGTTAAAGAAAATAATAGTATGCAATGTAGATAAATGTAATGGATGTCAGATCTGTGAATTCGTATGCTCCTTCACTAAGGAGAAAGTTTTCAACTCGAGGAAGTCTAGGATATTTGTAGTAAGGATTGAACCATTTCTGAATTTAGCTTTAACTTGTAAAAAATGCGATGATCCTCCATGTGTGAGGGCTTGTCCCACAGAAGCAGTCCAAAGGCTTTCTGACGAGACGATTAAGATAGATGAGGAAAAATGCATTGGTTGCGGTTGGTGTGTTGAAGCCTGCGAATTCGGAGTGATGAGGCTCAATTTAGAAACAGGTATAGCCTTCGTATGCGATTACTGTAGAGACATCGGCGAACCACAATGTGTGAAATATTGCCCAAAGGATGCTCTCAGGTACATCACGATTGAGCAGGCAGCTAGGGAGTTGAGCAAGAAAGCTGTGAAAAGCATAGTGCAAGAATTGCTGTCCGCATGCATCACTACAATTTAATAATCGCGATACTTTATTTGAATCCTTTTCATCATTTCTTGAATCAATGCTGACATCCTGGAACTCTTGAAAGGTAAGTACGATAATCAAACTTTCTGATATTTCATCTTTAGATTAATTCTGCTTCTAACGTTTTCTTGGGATGCGAAATGCTAAGCGTGCTTTTCCCCTCCTTATGGCATTCAGGTTAAATCCATGTGTCTTATACATTTTGGCTCTACATTTGTTTTCCAAGATATGTTCAAGGAATTCTTCTCGGAAGTAATTTATTGCAGTCAGGATCGGATTCGGCGCAGTTTTTCCTAAACCACAGAGGGAAGTTTTAGCTATGACGTTGCTAATATCAATTATTGTCTCGATGTCTTTCAGGTTTCCCTTACCGTTTAAGATGTCTGTTAGAGTGTTTAATATATGGATCAGACCGACCCTGCAGGGAACACAAGCCCCACATGATTCCGCAGTCGTGAATGTAAGGAAATACTGTGCGATGTCAACCATGCAATCCGAATCTGAAAGACACACTATGCCACCAGAGCCCATTATCATACCGAGGCTAGTTAGCGATTCGTAATCTAATCCGTAGTCAAAGTACTTGGCCGGAATGCAACCGCCCGAGGGACCTCCTACTTGAATTGCCTTTATCCTCGTTCCATATGGAGCGCCACCCCCTATATCGTAGACAAGCCTCTTAATCGGAGTGCCCAATGAGACTTCGACTGCTCCAGTTTTCATGACCGAGCCAGCGAGACAGAAGACCTTCGTGCCCTTGCTCATCCCGGATCCAAGAGTAGAATACCATTGAGATCCATTAGCAAGAATTAGCGGAACATGTGCAAATGTCTCCACATTGTTTACCAGAGTTGGCTTTCCCCAAAGACCTTCCGTCGATGGGAATGGTGGTCTATGTCTCGGCATTGCCCTCCCACCTTCAATAGCCCTTAGCATGGCTGTCTCCTCACCGCATACGAACGCCCCTGCGCTCAGCGTTACTTCGATATCGAAGGAGAATCCCTTGTCAAGGATATTTTCACCTAAGTAACCTCTTTCCCTCGCATTCCTAATAGCCCATCCTAACCTCTCTGCCATCAAGGGTTTCTCTGCCCTTACGAAAACATAACCCATATTAGCCCCGACAGCGTAGGCTGCTATCGTCATGCCCTCTATGATCATAAATGGATTCCCCTCAACAGCCAATCTATTCATGAAAGCGCCGGGATCCCCCTCGTCCGCGTTACATATTACGTATTTTTGATCTCCCTGCGAATCTCTCACAAACTTCCATTTTCTTCCAGTAGGGAACCCAGCTCCACCCCTACCTCTCAGACCAGATTTCGAAACCTCCTCTATAACCTGCGATGGGCTCATCTCCAATGCGTTCTTAAGACCTTTATATCCGCCGACTGCAATGTATTCATCGATGGAGTAAGGATCAATCCTGCCAACATATCGTAATACCCTCCGCTCTTGAAGCGAATAAAATGGTTCTTCGCTCAACTTCTTTAATTCAACCTTTCCGAAAAACTTGTTTGAAGCCCCAATAGGATCTTTTACATACGTGGTGAAGTGGTCAATCACTAAAGGAGCATTAGTCGGGTTTACATTTGCATAAAGTATATAGGGACCTCCCTTTCTTGCAATCTCCACTAAAACCTCGGCATAACACATTCCATTACAGCCAACGCCGACCAATAAGGCATTAGGTTGAAAGCCCAAAAGGGCTTCTTCAACGCACCTCATGACTTCAGCAGCAGCTTTGGCTAAACTGCAAGTGCTGCTGCCAACCATTACCCTGATGTCCCTTCCATGGAAGAGGCTCTCCGGAAGACCTTCGCTCTCGTCCCTTAAGTATGCAACTATGCTCATTTTCCTTCATTCGTATTTCGCTACGATATCCTTGACCTGAAGTAGCTTCACCTTGCCGTAAATGTCCCTATGTATCCTCACGACGGGTGCTAGGCTACAACACCCCATGCATCTGACCTTGCGCAGTGTGAACTTGAGGTTGCTTGTCGTATCTTCACCTTCCTCTAGCCCCAAGACCTTTTCAAACTCCCTATACACATCAGGCGCTCCCATAACGTGACAGGCCGTGCCGAAGCAGATCTCAACTAGGTACTTTCCAATAGGCTTCAGGCTGAATTGATGATAAAAAGTGGCTACTCCATATGCTTTTGAAACAGGAACACCAACTCTCTCAGCAGCCGCCTTAATCGCTTGCTCGGGCAAATACCCTATTGAATCTTGGAGCGATTGAAGGGCTGAAATCAACATATGGGGCTTAGGCTCAATTTTTGAGAGCACCTTCGAAATCCTTTCATCTAAACTCATCCTCAGTCTATCAAATTGCAATAGGTTTCTTAAGCCTTTTGGATGGGAAGTTCCTCTGAAAGAAATCATTGTTGCAAATCTTTCTTCATAAGCATCGCCGCAAAAACTTAAAAGCAATTGAGGATTAAGATTGCTAAGGTGAAAGTAATTAGGAATTGGGATAAGCCCGTAGACATAATAATTGATGGAAAAATAGTTAAAGCAAGAGAGGGAGAGAATCTGCTAAAGGTGGCTAGAGAAAACTCCATTGATATTCCAGGGCTTTGTTATTATGAGAAGACATCTCCCACGGGAGTATGCAGACTTTGCGTCGTGAAAATCGAGGGTCAAAGGGCGCTAGTGCCTGCATGTATGACAAAGATAACTAACGGAATGAAGATTACAGCATTCGATGAGGAGTTGGAAGGTTATAGGAAAACGCTTCTTGAGTTGATTGCTTCTGAACACAATTTTAGTTGCACTGGTTGTAGCAAAATGGAAAAATGCGAGCTTCTCAGGCTTATAGCTCGATACCGCGTCAATATTCGCCAGACAAGGCTCAAACCTATTTGGGAAAAGTTGAACCTCCCAAGAGACTCGAGCTCACCTTTCTTGATCTATGATGCGACGAAGTGCATAAAGTGTCAGAGATGCATAAAAGCCTGCGAAGAGATACGTGGCAAATCAGTGCTTTCGTTTGCATTCAGGGGGATTGCAACCTTCGTAGTGGCGGGTACGGGTAAGTGGAGCGAGTCAGAGTGTGATCATTGCGGCGAGTGCGTCCGTGCATGTCCAACAGGCGCGCTTGCTGAAAAAGATCATTAGGATTTCATGCTTATTAAAAACATCGAATAGGGAAGATTCATTAGTAGCGTTCTCCTCTCCAATATCATTCCTATGACATTGCACTATCAAATATGCGCAGTGTAAAGGAAAATAGAAGTCTTAGAACTCTATGGTAACTTTTTTACCGTCTTCAGCTGACTTAAGTATAGCATCCATTATCACGTTGTTCCTATAGCCATCTTCGAACGTTGCTCCGAGGGGAGCAATACCCTCGTCTTGAACTACTGCCTTAATGAAATGGTACACCTCGTTTATGAAGGTGTGCTCCCAGCCTATTATGTGGCCGGGTGGCCAATACGCCTTGATATACGGGTGTGTTTTCTCAGTCACCAGGACCGTGTTCCATCCTCCTATCGAACCCCTCTCCCACTCTTTCAAGTATACTCTGAGCTCGTTCAGCCTCTCCAGGTTAAATTCTATCGAGCCTTTTTCCCCATTAACCTCGAAATTATTATAGTTCTTCCTGCCCGTTGCAAAGCGGGATGCTTCCAGCGTGCCTATCGCCCCGTTTTCAAGCTCCACCACGGCTTCGAAAGCATCATCTACAGTAACCCTGTCCTTCTTAGCCGGGTTACCTGGGAGGGGCCTCTCCCCGATGAATGTTTTAACCACTCCCATTACTGATTTAAATTCTCCCACGATGAACCTTCCAAGGTCTATGATGTGGCTTCCAAGGTCTCCCAGGGGACCGCTTCCAGCATCTTCCTTCCTGAGCCTCCAAGTTAGCGGAGCGTTAGGGTCGACCAGCCAGTCTTGAAGGTATCTTGCCCTGAAGTGGTATATTCTTCCAAGCATTCCCGATTGAACAATGTTTCTGGCAAGCTGGACAGCTGGCACAAACCTGTAGTTGAAGGCAACCATCGTCTTAACTCTGGCTTTCCTAGCAGCATCCCTAAGAATTTTGGCTTCCCCGCTGTTTCTGGCGAGGGGCTTCTCGCATAAAACATTCTTACCCTTCTCAATAGCCTCCAGAGTCGGTTCCATGTGCATATTGTTCGGCAGACAGTTATCGACAACCTCCACCTCAGGGTCGTTAACTGCTTTCCTCCAATCGGTAACATGTTTTTTAAAACCATAGTTTTCAGCAGCCTCCCTTACCTTTTCCTCAGTCCTCCCGTAGATTACGACTAGCTCGGGTATTGCTGGAGGAGGGTAGAAGAAGTGAGGCATGCTTTTGAAAGCATGCGAATGGCTTTTACCCATGAAGGCATAGCCCAGTATTGCTACGCCGATTCTACGTGGGCTGCTCATTCCTCACCACCATGGCTTAACCTCAGGAGGTTCAACCCGTATCAACGGCTTAAGGAAGAATAATGCCTGCTCAACCCCGGAATCCCTGCTGAAGCACGGGTCTTCATGTTCAACGCTCAGAACATAGTTGTAGCCTGTTTCAAGCAGTGCTGTTATCACCCTCCGCCATGGAACCTGGCCCCATCCTACTGTCCTGAATCTTACTGCTCTAGCAATCTTGTTCCATGGACCTGCAATCAATACTCCAGTCTTACTAGCTGAGTGGGGCACTACTTCAACATCCTTCGCATGAACATGGAATATCCTGTCATGAAGCTCATATATGAATAGGACAACATCCATCTGCTGCCAGAGTAGGTGTGAAGGATCATAGTTAAAGCCGAGTGCCTTATGCCCTTCAGCAGCATCCACGAGCTTCCTAGCCGTCTCCAGGTTGTAGTTTAATTCCATCGGGTGTGTTTCAAAAGCAATTTTAACCCCATGGTCCTTAGCGTAGTCTAAGATTGGCAACCATCTTTCCCTGAATATTTTAAAGTTGTTCTCCCAAATTTCCTCGTTAGTCGGAGGAAAATTATACCATTTACCCCAATCAGGGACTCCTGTGAAGCCGCAGACCACCGGAACGTCTAATACGTGTGCAGCCTCTATGGTCTTCTTCATTCTACCTATACCGTACTCAATCTTTTCCCTTGGAGTACCCTTAAACCATATGTCTGTGGATTCATCATGCGGACCGAGTATAAGCTGGCTTTCAAGATGGTTGCTTAAGGCAGATATTTGAACCCCATATTTTTTTAGAAGCCCTATAAGCTCCCCGGCCTCACCCGAAGTAACATTATCAATGTTAATATGGTTTGAGCCTTTCCAACATGCTAGCTCAACAGCCTCGTATCCTAGAGCGGAAACGTATTCCAACGTGTTTTCAAATGGGCGATCGTTATAGAGAACGGTGAAAATTCCTATTTTCATCTTTAAACACCAAGTCTTAAATATCTGGGGGCGTGAATATAAATATGCTGTCTCAATTGGAGAAGTCCCATGATTGTCAAGGAAAGAGAGTATTATTGCTCGCCAGCAAGGGAGTTGATCTAAACGAGATATCATTTTTACCCGAGAGTCTTCTAAAAGTGTTTAAAGTAGTGTCTTTTGAAATAGGTAAAGATTTTTTCAAAATCCCATCTTACGCTTACGATAAGGCTAGGAGACAGTATAATTCGACACTTTTACTAGAATATCTTACTACGGTTAAACTAAGGGGCTATGAGAAGTATCTGGGAATAGTTGATGTGGACCTTTACGCCAGAGGATTGAACTTTGTATTTGGAGAGGCCATTCTAAACGGCGAGGAAGCATTGATTTCGCTTCATAGATTAAGGCCGGAGTTCTACGGAGACCCTCCTAATGAGAGGCTGTTCAAAGCGAGGATTGTGAAAGAGGCTGTTCACGAACTTGGTCACACTTTCGGCTTAGCCCATTGTGACAACCCTGAGTGTGTAATGCACTTCAGCAACTCGATAATAGACACAGATATTAAGAAGGCTCAACCATGCTTAACCTGTCAAACCAAGCTTTTTAGAAGGCTTCTTTGAAAACATCATAAAAGTAACTTATGCACTAGTATGTGACGGTATAAATTCTTATTAAGGATTAACTGACTGTAAAAACTGATTACGGATGACCGAAATGCGGATACCCGTTAAAGTAAAGTATGCAGATGACTTTATGAGAACCTACGTGACTGGTGCGATCGGGGGTTTCAACGGCTATGACTTTAGGATTGCATTCTTTAACGATGTTGTGAATCACCCAGAGAGCCCGTCGCAGCCTCCCACCGTTACAAGAGAGATTAAAGTAGAGATAATTCTTACACCAGTAGCTTTAAAACAGCTTGTAAAATGGCTGAACCAGCATTTAGCCGAGCTTGAGAAAATGATCGGAGAGATTAAAGACCAGTATCCCCCGCCACCTACTCGTAAGGAAGCTCAGTCTGGATATTACGTTTAATAGTTGAAAGCAAGAAGAGATGGTGTTCAAGCTTGAAAACAGTAAAGCCAGATACTCCTAAGGTCGGAATCCTAGGCGGGGGGCTCTCAGGCATATCTTACGCTTTCTTCTCTTCCAGAATGGGTTATGACGTGACTGTTCTTGAGAAAGAAAAAGCCATAGGAGGCTTAATGAGAAGCATTAATGAAGATGGTTTTGTATTCGACATCGGAGGTTCACATGTTATCTTTTCTAAAGACAAGGAAATACTTGACTTAATGCTGAGACTTTTAGGTGAAAACAAGGTTAGAAACAGAAGAAATACTGCAATACTATACAAGGGGCGACTTGTTAAATATCCTTTTGAAAACGGCTTATCTAATCTTCCGTTAACCGAAAACATTTCATGTCTGATTCATTTTTTGCTTGCGAGAATTAAGAGGAGGAAGGATCATAGAAACCTGAAAGAGTTTTTTTACAACTCCTTCGGGAGAGCCATTTCTGAGAAATATTTGATACCCTATAACGAAAAAATATGGAAGATGAGAGTAGAAGATATTTCTTTAGACTTTATCGGGAGGCTTCCTAATCCTAAGGTATTAGATGTTATCAAGGCCTCTCTAGGAGTCGGCTCAGAAGGCTATGTTCACCAGCTTTATTTCTATTACCCTAGAAAAGGCGGAATCCAATACCTTGTAGAATCATTGAGAAAGAAGGTCGATGGCGAAATAATAACCGGTTTCGAAGTAAAAAATGTAAAGAAGGAATCCGACAAGTGGGTAGTTTCAAACGGTTATGAAGAAAATGTTTTTGATAATATTGTTTCGACGGTGCCCTTACAAGAGGCTGTGAAAATCTTCAATGCATCTAAAGAGGTCAGCAATGATGTTAGCCACCTGAAGTATAATTCCCTGCTTACTGTTGCAATAGGGTTAAAGGAGTTGAATATTAAGAATTTAAGCTGGCTCTATATCCCAGATAGGGACATACACTCTCATAGAATTAGTTTTCCATCTAACTTCAGTCCCGAAAACGCTCCCGAGGGTAAGGCTTCAATACTCGCCGAGATAACTGTTAAGCCAGACGATCCTCTCTTTAAGAAGAATAGTGAAGAAATTGCTGACATGGTAGTCGAAGAGTTGGATAGGCTCAAGATATTTTCAAAGGATGATGTTATTTTTAGTCGTGCTTTCAAAATAAAATATGCTTATCCATTGCTAGATTCTTACTATCGGGAAAAGATTGAAAAGATTAAAGCGTTTTTTAAAGAGATTGGTGTTAAGCTCGTCGGCAGGTTTGCCGAGTTCAAGTATATCAATATGGACGATGCAATAAGAAACGTTCTAACGCATTTAAAGATATCTAACCTGCAGGAATTAGATTTTCTTTATTGAAAGCAAAATTATGGCAATTATCATTGTAAATGAGGGCTCGAGAATAACTATTGAAACCATTAATTCGCCTAAATAGGAGTTCAAATACAGTTAAAAAAGAACTTAAAAAGCTGAAAACCGGAAGAAGCCTTGTGTAAAAATGGAATTTGGAATTTCATGAAAGCTATAAAAGAAATTTTGTTGACTTGAAAGTCCTTTCTGAATACCATTCTTGAAACCATGCGAAGAGAATAGAGGAATATCTCAAATATTTAAAAAAAGGTATGTGTATACATATAATAATAAATTGCCTGTTTCACAAAACCCTAACGTGAATTTAAATACTCCTTCAACTTTTATTAAATGTCTATTATGAGGCGGGGTGAAACTGTTTCAGAGTTAAAATATAGGCCACTAGACCTTTCTCGAATGATAAGGGACCCGGAAAAGAAGATCCATTTTGTTTCTTTAACATTAACTAAAAGTGAAGCATTCTTGTCTCTTCTAAAACTGCTTCAAAAGTGTGGTCTGAATATACTCGCACTTACTGGAGAATCTATCACGGCAAAAGGGAAAATCGAGGTTTCGATGTTCTTAGAAGCCTCGAGAAAAATGGGGCGAAAGGAATTGAAAAACATGATTATAAAGGAAATGGAATTTGAAAAAATGAAGGATGTGGAAAACATAAGAGTTTTTGACCATATGGGAGGCTTTGATGTAGATACTTATCACTTCCCCCTCACAGTAGGAAACACGAGGATAGTAATATTCTCCCCACCGATTTTAGAGGGGCTTGTAAAAGGGTTTAGGAATTCATTTGGAAAATCTATTGTTCAGGCAATATTGTGGAATCAAGGGAAAGAGGCCGGCAAAATAACAGCAAAGATGTACAAGGAAGATTTCGGCATAAGCAAAGCTAGAGATGCCTTAGAAATGCTGAAAGCAAGGGCTTTAATGTTCGGGTGGACATATATGGAACTCCTCACTTTTAACGAGGTAAAGAGAAAAGCAGTAATAAGGCTCTTAGAAAATTGGGAATGCGACATATTTAAGGGTAGTAATGAGCCTCAGAATCATTTCATGAGGGGGATTTTAGCAGGATTCTTCGAGTGTCTTTTTGGCAGGGTGTTTAATGTTACGGAGGTAAAGTGTATAGCAAAAGGAGATCCTTATTGCGAGTTTATTGTAGAAAAAATGGAAGAATAGCAAGTTTAAGCATAAACATGGAAGATAGCCAATTTTTACCATCAAAATAAAGACTTACTTGGTTTAATAGTTTACCGGTTGAATTATTTTTAAATACCACAGTATTTTATTGAAGTAAAGGATTGAATACTAAAAAAATCTCCGTAGTCGTTCCAACCTTTAATGAGGAAAAGTACGTAGAAAAACTACTTGTTTCCCTTTGTTATCAGACGATACCTAGAGAGGACTATGAGATAATAATTGTGGACGGGGGAAGTACTGACGGTACTGTAGAGATATGTAAAAAATACGCAGATAAGATAGTAATGCAAGAAACACAGACCGTAGGTGGAGCTAGGAATGATGGTGTTAAACATGCAGAAGCAGAGCTCATTTTCACAACAGATGCTGATTGTATAGTTACACCTGATCTCCTTGCGAGGATCATCAAGATTTTCAATGATCATCCTGATGTCGTAATGGTCTATGGGATTGTAACACCTTTGGAAAGAAAATTCAGATACGCTTTTCTACTTGAGCTTAACAATGCTTTCGTCAAAATTCTCTATAGATTAAGAATATACTTGAGCGTGGGGTCAAGTATAGCATTTAGGAAGAAGCATTTTAAATGGGTCAAGGGTTTTCCGACTGTTGGTGCGGGTGACGACTACGGTTTCTCATTTAGAATGAGGAGGGTCGGCGAAGTAATGCTTGACGAGGGCTTAAGAGTATACTTCTCCATGAGAAGGTATGAGAAATATGGTTTTGCAAGGAGTTTCTACGAATGGCTTTACAACGTTTTCAGCGAACTGTTGAAAAGGAGAATACCTGCTGAGAAAATATACCATAGAAAAACGTATTGAAGAGCCTGAAGGCGTTTTGTAAAAGTATTTTTAAAACTTGCGCATCATCTTATGCTTAAAAATTCATAATGATTTAGAAAGGTTTTTAACCCTCTTAATTAAGGGCTAAAAACGTATTGCTGCCGGTAGAGATCCCAGAAGCCGTCTTAGGTACAACCCAATTATTAACAGTCTTCTGGTTTTACGATAAGACTACGCGGATAGTTCTTGAAAAGATGAGAAATAAGGGATTCCGGTGTTTTGTCAAAGGCTTTAGAATCCATCACTGGTTTATCGGAGTTGTAATTACTCTTGTAGGGCTACTCATGCTTTCGTTTCAAAACCTCATGGTTCTTCTCTACGAGAATGGGATTATGGGTCTTCCAGTGAAGTTGAGCTCCGGAGCTATAACGATGGGGTTTAGGATTTTCATAGATGATTTAAAGGACTTAAAAAAGCAACTTAAAAGCTTGTTTAAAAAAACAGATTTAAAGCCTGCTTTCAGAGCTTAAGACAGATTGAGCATAGTGCTTGGAATAGATATTGGAGCAACAAATGTTAGGGTTGCTGCGGCAGACTTAAACGGAAACATTCTTTTGAAACATTCTGAAAAGACCGTAGGAAAATCCGGAATAGATGTTGTGAATCAAGTAATCGGGATGAGCGATATGCTCCTAGGCTCCCTTAAGCTTCGAAGGGAAGATGTTAAGAGCATTGGCATAGGCTCGATAGGGCCAATCGATTTGAAAAAGGGGTTAATAGTTAATCCTCCAAACCTGAGAGTAGGCGTAATCCCGATAGTTGAGGAGATTAGAAAATGCTTTAATGTACCTGTTAGGCTGTTGAACGATTGTGTTGCAGCGGTTCTTGGTGAGAAAGAGTTTGGAGCTGGGAGAGGATTAGATAATATGGTATACATTACCATAAGTACGGGAATAGGTAGTGGGGTGATCGTGGACGGGCATCTCCTCCTCGGGAAAGACGGTAACGCGCATGAGATGGGGCATACGGTGGTTGACAAGGATGGTCTGCTCACATGCGGTTGTGGAAGACGAGGACATTGGGAGGCATACTGCAGTGGGAGAGGCATTGTATCCTATTCCCGGATCCTTCTGAAAGAATGGGGTATAGAGTTCGAGAAGTGTTCTCTAAGCAACTATTCTCAGGGAGATATTTCAAAAATGACTCCTGAAGTGCTTTTCAAAGCAGCCAAAGAAGGAGACGAGTTGGCATTAAAAATCTTGGATAAAGTCGGACTGCTTAATGCAATCGGCTTCGCCAATGCCATAAATGCTTATGATCCGGAGCTAATAACCGTTGGAGGCTCAATAGCCCTTTACAACAGTGAATTCATACTTAAACCGATAATGGAACACGTATCAGAGTACGCTCTGAACAGATTACCTGAAATAATGATAACACCGCTGGGAGGAGACATTGTGCTCTATGGCGCACTAGTTGCTGCGATAGAATCAGACTTCTAATCGTTTTTCCTAATTCTAAAGGATTTTAGAGTTGCAACCAAAGACTTCCTCAACTCACCGTCTATAATAAACAATATGGTAAAATAAACAATAATTCCCAATAAGACTGCTGGCATTAATGAAACCATTACAATAAATATCTGTTCACTTTTAGCCGACTCAGGATAGAAAAGCAATAGCAAAATGGACATTATCGCTCCAGACAATAAAAACTTAAATATTCTGTAAAAGTTGAAGCGATATCTGACAATATTCCTGGAAACTTTAAGATAATAAAGCGTAAGAATAATGTTTACCAGTAGGGAGCAGGAGATTGAGGATAGGGATATTAGAACTGATGAACTGCCAAGATCATGAAGAATCTTAACGGTCAAAGACAGTATTGCAACATATGAAATAGAACCCATAAGCTCGATTAGGGGAATCTTCATAAGGTAGGATCCGGCAAGTTTTTTCAAAGTTAGATTCTCCATCTCATCAACCCTCTCGATACCTTGTATTACCATGGAAAAAATCCCCTTGAATACAATAATGGCGTAGCATAATGAGGATACTCTGAGGACATTGTATAAAGGCCCGTATTCCTCCCTCAAAATGTATAGTAATGGCTCGGCAAGAACGAGTTGCCCAAATACCATGGGTATGAGAAACATAAGAACGAGGTCTATAGAGCTTTCAATATCCCTGCCTGTCCCGCCCGAGAGGAGCTTTGGATACAAGCCTATTGCGAGTGCTCCAGAGAAAGCGATCGCTGAGGCAAAAAGGTTCACCACCTTAACGTAAGCCACGGGCAGTATAGATCCTGTTGTAAATGTTAAAACTAGGACATCCAGCATCGTAACAAAGGATGGCGCTGCTGAAATCAGAGGTACAAAGCTCATTCTAAACCATCTTTGCACATCTTCTAAAGAAAAGTTTCCTCTGAAGTATTTAGATAGCTTAAGAAAATAGTATAGTGCTTGTATAAGTAGCGCTAAGTCGACTGAGAGAACTGCACCTAAAAGCAGAAGCCTCATGTAACCTACGAGTATTGCCCCAATAATTACTTTAGAAATTTCGAAGACAATAATTCCGTAGCCGATTACTTGTGGTGCAGTCCCCTGCGAAACTGCCTCAAGGCTTGCAGTATGGTATATGACGATAATCCAGAGTACGAATGCACAAGCCGTAGGCATATCGATAAACACTTGTGAAGAAAATACTGGTAATACGGTTAGAAATGCTAGTGCTAAAATTAGGGATAGAAAACTGTTGAAGAAAACCCCTGATTTTACAACCGTCCTCCCCCTCCCCAAGTCTCTAATAAGCCAATAGTTGACGATGCATAAAGGGATTGTAAAATAGGAAAGTATGCTTGAATAGAATTGCCAAGTTCCGAAGGCTTCCTCGCTGAGCCTCCTGCTAACTACTATTGTAAACATCAACCCCGTTCCAACCGATATTATTCTAGAGATGAAGTTAACCAGCCCCGAGTATCTTAGACGAATACTACTCAAGACACTCCGGATGAGATGGACGTATTTAAAAACTATTTTGGTTTATTCTTGCAAGGTATCCTGTAACATGTCTTCAATAACAGAAAACAGTTTCAAGGCCTATTTCTCTAGATTTTTTGAGAATATTTTTCTTAATATCATCGTAATACGAGGATTTTGAAAAGAATATCCTTTTCCATTTCTCGTAGAGCTCAGGATACTTCTGTAGTACGACCTTAGAAACCATGCCCCAAACCATCGGCCTGAGGTTGAGCCTATCAACATAGATATAGTCTGCTCCTGATTCTTTAAACTTCAGCAACAAGCCTCCAATATCATTATCTGAAAGATAAGGTAGGACGGGCCCGAAGAAAACGTATGTTTTCAACCCATTGTCTTTCGCAAGACCGATTGCCTCAAGCCTTTCTTCAGGCTTTGATGAAAAAGGTTCGAAATTCCCACTTATCTTTTCATCCATTGAAACTATTGTAACTCCAACTTCATTAGTCTTATTCTTGCTTAAGAGATCCAAGTCTCTCGTAACCAGCTTTGATTTAGTCTGAATTATTACCGGGAAACTATTTCTCATGAGTATTTCAATTATTCTCCTAGTCAATTCATATTTCTTCTCCATTTGTTGATACGGGTCTGTGAGGGAGCTTAAATAGACCCTTCCGATCCTCTTATTCTTCACCTCTTTAGAAAGGATGTCTAAAGCGTTGATCTTAACATCTAGAAATGTTCCCCACTCCTCCCTTCTCCTCCTGAGCCTAAAGGTAATTCCCGCAGCATAACAGTAGCGGCATCCGTGCTGACAACCAACGTAAGGATTAATGCAATATTCGGCTATTGCACTCTTGTTGAGAAGCGATTTGCACT
The DNA here is from genome assembly GCA_017601345.1 of Candidatus Brockarchaeota archaeon. GTDB lineage: Archaea > Thermoproteota > EX4484-205 > EX4484-205 > JAAOZP01 > JAAOZP01. The sequence goes on from JAFNIT010000014.1 coordinate 27,574, forward strand.
CTATCTCTCTAACTATCACCATCACGTAAAAGCCTTGAAATCTTTATAAACTTTCTACGATTTTCCTTCTAGAAAATCAGGGTCCAGGATTTTTCCAGCCAACAATCCGAGGCTCATAGTCTTGATGAACACAAAAGAAGCAGGTACTCTCCTAATTAGGTTGAAAAACCTCCTCATCCAAAGCCCTTTCTTCAATGCTTTTCCAATAGTTTTCTTCCACGCAGAATCGTAGACTTCCTTGAGAAAGTCTTCTTCCAAAGCATCTTCTTCAAGAGCCCTCACACATGCTTCTCCTGCAATTTCGCTGCAAATCCTCCCGTAGACAAGCCCCCCCAATGAGAACGGTTTAACCTGGCATGCAGCATCCCCCACTAGGATCATTCCATGTGCAACAGTTCTATTCATTATCCCATATCTCACGGAGTCCCCTACGGGCTTCCCAATGGCTTCGAGATCGAACTTCTTTAAAAGAATCCGCATCCGAGGCAGAGGGTTATCCTCAGTTACTAATCCTATCCTAGCCCTGTTACTACTTAAGGGGACGACCCATGCAAACCCGTCTTTTGAAAACTCTGGTTCAAACCTTAGTTCTACAACATCTTGTTCGAAAACACCTTTTGCAACGCACTGGATTGCAAATAGAACATTCCCCGGTTGTTTTAAACCGACTAGTTTAGCAGTAATGGAGTTAGGACCGTCTGCCCCAACTATCATCCTCCCCAAATAAGTATTCCCTCTGTTTGTAATTATCTTACCATCCTTAAGGCCTACTGCTCTCTCACCCGTCTTTATTTCAACCATACTTTCAAGAGATTTTACAGCAAGATGCTTATCATACCCCGTCCTATCTATCACAACCATCTTTTTCGGAGAGGAGACTTCGAAATACCTCTTTCCGAAGCGAAATCTAGCTGTTTCAATCCTATTTAAAACGAGTTCTTGAGGTATATTCCCTATCCTCCAGCTGACTAAGCCTGTGCATTGCTCCGGCCTACCTATTTCTTTATGTTCTTCAAGAACTATTGTCTTAAATCCTTTTTTTGAAATTAATGATCCGGTTATTAGACCTGAAGGACCCCCTCCAATAATTAGGGCATCGCATTCGAAAAACATTTATCCTCTTTAAGGCTGCTTCTCCTCGGTACCGGGCGTGGCGGTTCCTTGCACCGGAGGCTGTTCTTCCTTCACACTTTCAATCTCTTTCTCAATCTCTTCAATGGGTTTTGGCGGAGGGGTTGTAGCAAGCGTGTAGCCTATCCAGCCTAATATGAATAGTATGAAGCCTACTGCGAAGAATGCTGTTAGCTGGAGCACGAGCATTTGCCATGGGGAGAGGAACACAAGCCACATGTACAATATTGCTCCCACTACCGAACCTAGGAAGAGAAGCAGCCCCAAGGCCTGATCCTTATTCATGGATATAAAAGGCAGCTCTATACGCTATATAAATTTATTGCTCTTCTATTACGAGACCCTTATCCCTAAGCCTTTTTAAAACGGCATCGAGCTCCCAGAGATGGCATGGGACAAGCCTCCAGATTTTAGAAAGCGGTAAGCGACCTTCTCTAACGATCAATTCGTAAACCCTTCTTTCAAGCTCTTCTAAATCGGCTCTCTCAGACATATATTCATGGGGACCTAGAACAACCCATTCCTCCACCATGTCAAAGGAAATAGCGGGAGAGTATATTGGCTTTATGCTCAGAACACATGGGAGCCAGTAATTGTTTAAATACTCCCTATGAAGGATGTTTTACCCCAAATGCCGGGGAAAATTGTTTCAACTTACTCAGGCGGCCTAGATTCTACGCTCATAACAATCCTGCTTAAGGAAAAGTACGGTTATGACGAGGTGATTCCAGTACTCGTAGACGTTGGCCAAGGGGAGGAAGAGATTAGGATCGCATATGAGAGGGCTGAGAAGCTCGGTTTAAAAATACGCTTCATAGACGCTAAACATGAGTTTGCAACGGAATACATATTCAAGTGTATAAAGGCTAATGGAAGCTATGAAGGATATCCTGTCGGAACATCGATGACAAGGGTTTTGATAGCTTCCAAGGCTGCTGAAATAGCTAAGAAAGAAGGTGCTGAGGGAGTTGCACATGGTTGTACGGGTAAGGGTAACGACCAGTTCAGGATGGAGGTTGCAGTAAAATACGTGGCTCCAGACCTTAAAGTCATAGCTCCAGTTAGAGAGTTAAATCTTTCACGTCTTGAAGAAGAGGAGCTTCTGAGGAAATACGGTATTGAACCAAAGAAGCCCAAGGGTAAACTTGGTGGGGACGTAAACATGTGGTCGCATTCAATAGGAAGCGGACAGGTCGAAGACCTTTACAGTCAGTACCCTGATGACTATATATGGACTGTCCCCCCTGAGAAAGCTCCTGACGAGCCGAAGGTCGTAAGCATATACTATGAGAACGGTATCCCTATGGATGTCGACGGTATTGAGGACCCTGTTGAAATAATACTTTATTTGAACAAGGTTGGAGGACAGCACGGTGTTGGTAGAATAGACATTCTTGAAGACGGAATACTGGGGCTGAAGTCTAGAGAGCTTTATGAGGCGCCTGCTGCAACCATATTGCTTAAGACACATGCTGATCTCGAACAATTGACTCTTACCAAGGAGCAGTTGAGAGTAAAGAGGGATATCGACAGAATGTGGGCGGACATGGTTTATCATGGAATGTGGTTCCATCCTTTAAAGAGGGATCTAGATGCCTTCATCGATTCTACGCAAAAATATGTTTCAGGGAGGATTGAAGTAAAACTGTATAAGGGAAATGTCGAGATCGTTAAGAGGGATTCAAGTAAAGGGCTATTCTCGCCTGAATTGAGGTCTATAAAGAAGGCAGGTTTCGATCAGAGGGATGCAATAGGTGCTGTCAGGCTCTATGCGCTGCCCTATCAGCTGTATAGTAAGAGGGAACAATCCGGATGAATCATTTTAAAAAACAACCGTAATCCTCTTTTTCCATTATTTCAGGAAATGGTTTTAAGCAGAGTTTAAACCTAAAATGTGGTAATGAGTGAGGAGAAAATCATCATCTATTCTAAGCATTGGCTTGCAGTATTTCTGCTAGTCGGCCTCATTGCAGGCGGGTTAATATTTTCCTATTCAATTCTATATTTGAAGCTCGAAGAACTAAGCGAGAAAGTAAATAACATTGGCTTTGCCATAAACCGCTTGAGCGATGAAGTTAACAGAATTAAAGAATTATATTCAAGCCCTAGCTTAGCCTATTTTAATGTAAGCTTTGTGGAAATATATAACAAAACCATCAAGGGAGTTGTGATGATAACCGGCGTAGTCAGAAGCTTTTTAACAGAGGGGACCAACTTAGGCTCCGGATTCGTCGTCAAATACGATTCTTCAAATTACATCGTGACCAATTACCATGTTGTGAAGGATGCTAAGGACATAGTTGTTACCTTCTACAATGGAGAAAGCTACCCGGCAAATATTGTGGGTACTGATCCTTACAGTGATCTCGCTGTTTTAAACTGTACCGCGCCTCCTGAGCTTTACCATCCTTTAAACATAACTTTCAGCAGTAGTTTAAAAGTCGGGGACCTTGTCATAGCAATAGGAAACCCCTTTGGCTTAGCCGGGACGATGACCACAGGCGTCGTAAGTCAACTCGGAAGAAGCATATCCAGCGAGTTTACTGGAGGATATTCTATAGCAAACATAATTCAGACGAGTGCTCCCATAAATCCTGGAAATTCGGGGGGACCCTTGCTTAATGTAAAAGGCGAAGTAGTGGGAATGAATACTGCTATAGTTGCTGAAAGCCAGGGCGTCGGTTTCGCAGTCCCATCCAACACTATTCTAAGAGAGTTACCTTATTTAATAAAAAATGGCAGCTACGATATGCATCCGTGGCTAGGGTTAAAGGGAGTTAACTTGAATTACTACATTGCTAAAGCCGCTGGATTAAACAT
>JAFNIT010000015.1 GCA_017601345.1 Candidatus Brockarchaeota archaeon
ATTAACTAGTATGATGGTTGAAGATACAAAGAAGCTTCTCTCGGCAATGGGTCTCCCATTTGTCGAAGCACCATCAGACGCTGAAGCTCAGGCAGCATTCATAGTTCAGAAGGGAGATGCATATGCTGTTGCCGGAAGAGACTACGATACTCTCCTATACGGTTCTCCGAGGCTTGTTAGAAACTTAGCTATACGTAGCACGGAGTTTTTGCCGAGTAAGGGTTATTCAAAGGTTTTGAGGCCTGAGCTCATAGAGGCTGAAGAAGCCTTGGGCAGACTGGGGATTACTAGGGAACAGCTGGTTGATATTGCCATACTTGTTGGAACAGATTTTAACGAGGGTGTTAAAGGCATAGGGCCTAAGAAGGCTCTTCAATTGATCAAGAAATACGGTAAGATAGAGAATATACTGGGAAACGTGTTGAAACCTCCAGATAACTATGAGGAGGTTAGAAGAATATTTATGCATCCTGAGGTGAGGGAAGAATACTGTTTGAAGTATACGGGACTAGATGAAGAGAGGCTGATGGAATTTCTTTGTTTTGAAAAAGGCTTCTCAAAGGAGAGGGTTGTTAAGCTGATTGAGAGATTAAGAAGATTCTACAGATCTTTTGGAGAAGACGCTTGCCTTAGAAAATGGTGGCCCTAGCTTTCGCTTTCTATGAATAAGACTTATAAATAGAAAAGAGCATTAGAGTTAAATGCCGCCCGAAGAATCTATAAGAATTGTTGAATTATCCGAAGAAAACATAGGTGATCTCTGCTTTTTATGTGTACCGTCTGAGCGGCTTAGTGACTCGAGCTTCATGAAGGGGGTTGAGTTGAAGAAAACTTGGGTTAAGGATATGCTTAGACGCTGGGGACCGGTTGCCAAGGTTGCTTATCTGGGGGAAACCCCTGCAGGGTTTATACAGTATGTGCCCATTACAGACGAGAAGATTGTTTACATCACTTGTATATTCGTGCCTCGAAAGGAACATTGGAGGAAAGGTATTGGGAGACGACTCTTGATCAGCCTTATTGAGGATATGAAGTGCCCGAAAGAATGGTTTGGCGGCGAGCCTCCATTAGCCTTGGTGACAAAGCCCTTCCCCGGTGAAAAACCTGGGCAATACTCGGCTCGAAGTTTCTTCAGGGACATGGGGTTCCAAGAGGTTGAGGAAAACCCTAGCATTCTCTATTACCCCTTTAAACCTGATTTCAAATACATTCCTCCTGAGCCAGAGGAATTAAACTATATTCCTCAAGGAGATGACAGAGGAAAGGCAGTAATATTATACCGGCCCTCTTTCTGCCCACTATCCTATTTCTTCCTAAAGAAGTCTGAGCAAGAGATAGAGAAAGCCATACCTGGGATAAGTATCCGATGGATAAACAGTTCGGAGGAGCCTGCTGAGGCCGAGAAACGTGGTATTTCTGAAGGCATAATTGTGAATGGTAGACTCATAAGGGCTTTCGTGTTCGACAGAGCGACATTTATTGAGGAAGTGCTTGCTGCGCTGAAAGAAGAGTAAGTCTCTCCTTTTCAGAAAGACGTAAGGCATTGATAGGCTTAGTTTAAGAGTATGCTTAGGTCTGAGTTGGTTACTTCGCATACGTAGGAAATGCTTCTCCAGGATTATGATGAAAGAGTTTCAATGGAAAGACATATGAGTTTAATTATGGAATCGTAATCTTATGGCTTTGTCTAAGAGTCTTGAGGAGCTGTGTCAAAAGGCGATAAAGCTTGGAGCAGCTGAGGCGAAGATTATCAAAGCCAACGACATAGTGGTAAGAGATTGGGTTAGATTGAAATGCCAATATGGATGCAGTGAATATGGTAAACGCCTTACATGCCCTCCGTATTCGCCAACTCCAGAGCAGATGAGGAAAATCCTAAGCGGTTATTCTTCAGCAATACTTTTACGATTCGAACCCACTTGGAAAAACGTTCATAGGGTAGTTGCAGAGCTTGAGAGGGGGCTTCTCTCAGGATATTATTCAGCATTCGGACTAGCATCTGGACCATGCCCATTTTGTAAAAAATGCAATTTGAGAAATTGCATTCATCCTGAACTTGCAAGGCCCTCGATGGAAGCTTATGGAATAGACGTTTATGCGACAGCGAGGGGGGCAGGGTTTACGATAGAAGTAGTCAGAACACGCAAAGAGAAACCAAAATACTTCGGATTGTTGCTGGCTATTTGAGATATGAATATCGCCTTTTTATAAGAATCGCGGTTTTATTAAATAGTTGAGGTATAGGAAATTTATAGCCTTCCCCTATCTGAATTTAGTAAGAGAAACGATAATCTAAAACTTGTCTGTTAAGGAAAAACCTTTATAGGCCTCTAATCAATAGAAAAAATCAAGATGATTCCTGCGTTCATGTTAAGGCAGCTTTATGAAAAGAACTCTCTTAAAAACATGGTTGACGAAAATGGGAATAAAATCGGTTTCAGCTTCTCCTTGCTGAACAGGCTTGGAACCGGAACCATAGAAGGCGGATTCAGCCTTGTTGTTGACGGTGAGGAGGCCTTGCCTGAGAAAATAACAATAGAGAAAAGCGGAGTGTTCTCTAGAGCCGACGAGTTTGCAAAATCCTCTGTAAGGTTCACAGTAGGAGACAGGATTACTTTCTTTATAGAGAAACCGGGGGGACTCCAGCCAGGCGTCCATAAGATTGTTGTTAAGGCAATGACGAGAGAGTATGGTAAAATAGAGTTCGATTTTTCAGACAATGTTTCATAAATATCGTTTTAACACGTTCTCATCAAATATTGTGCTTCGATTCATCCAGTTTTTGCTTCATTATCCTTTGAAAGCATTATTCTTGATTAATTCGAAGAGCTCTTTGGGTTTAGAGCTGTAAAGCCTTATCCGCATTCCCCCCTTACCCTTGTCGATAAGTTCGACGAATCCTCTTTTAGCATCGAGTTTGACATCGTGCTCTTGCAAGGGGAACTTCATAAACATGTTCTGTCCAATAAGCCCTTTTTCAAATAGAATGTAGTACCTAGGTATTTGTGGGAAGCCTCTTAAAAGCCTATTCTGATTAAAGCTTACCACAGCCATTAAAACAAGTGGTATTTCATATCCGACTAAGAAGATTATAAACTTAGGAAGCGAGGGATCTCGTACTAAACCGCTTGCAAAATTGAAGTAAAGATAGTACCAAGCCATCATTAAAACTATTATTAAGATGATTATGGAAAGGGACCTCGTCAAGGGTTTCATTTCTTGAGTTAGTTGCTTGTCGAGAGACATTACTTTCATTACTTCAGAGGCCTCCTCCTCATAGATCTTCTTGCTTTCCTTAATTTCCTTTAATTGAATTGAAGAAATTCCGGCAAACCTTGGCCTAGTCCTCAATACCGTCCAGATAAAGAATAGTATTATGAACACTATGAAAGTATGGCTCAAGTATTCAGGATAGTAAGTGTTTATTACTGCAAGTATTATTATCATCACTTGACTGTACAACTGGTTAAGGATTAAACTCCTTTTGCTTTGGTAAGCCATCGTGAAAACCGTTAGATGGTTATTGATAAAGTTTAGGGAGGACCGTGAGTATCTTCAAGCTGGAAAGGGGTTTCGGAGGCTTTTAAATCAGAATGGTGCATAGGTGGCGAAATAATTTCTTGATTCTCCAAATCTATGTCTTCAGAATTGTTAATGGCTAACAAGCTATAGCTGTAAGATTGCCTTCCAATCAACATTATTTCGCACAAGCTTCAAGGCGGATTCGATTCTAACATTGTCCCTAGGCTTTATTTTTCCAACGATCTTCTGCACGTTCTGAAGCGTGGTATAAGTATCCTGCGGCACTACTATTAGTGGAATCCCAAGCTCGTCTGCTCTTGGCAATACTTTTACACTCGGATAAAGGTTTCCAGTCAAGATCAACGCAGATGCACCTGCTTCAAGCGCGGCCAAGACTATGTCTGTTCTATCGCCGCCTGTTATTATCAACTCGTTCTTAACTCTTCTGAAGTAATTTATTGCGCTCTCAGGCGTCATGGCTCCGATTAGGAATGTTTCAACGAGATTGTCAAGGCCTCTCTTGCCTGCTATCACCTCGCCCCCCAAGGCCTCATTTATTTCTCTCACCGTCAGTGAGCTGAGTACCCGATCTTCCGGCATAATCCCAAGTACTCTCAAACCCTCTTTTTCAAATAATGGCTTAACAAGGCCTCTAACCCTTCCGATCCTATCTTCAACCACACGGTTTAAAACCAAGCCTGAGATCTCTATTCCCCAATGCCTACAGTAATCTCTAGCCTGGAGAACTTGATCAATAACAAAATCCTCTCCATACCTGATAACGAGGAACAATTCTGCATTCAGCAAGGAGGCAAGTTTAGGAACATGACAGCCCCATATGGAGCCTATTGAAAGAGTAGATGCTCCTTCTATAAGCATAAGGTCTTTTCCAGAAGAAATAGATCTGTAAGACTCCAAGATGTTTTCTACTATTCTTGAATTCTTTAACTCATCAAGAAAGTTCTTGTGAAGTTTAACTGGACATGCTACAGCACCCGAACCCAGTATTTCCCCCATAGTCTCAGTATCTTCGTCGACCAGTTCTCCCTTGGGGCCTGGAATACACCCGGTACTCATTGGTTTGAAATAGCCTATTCGCATACCGTTCTCCTTTGCAAAGTGTGCTAGCGATATCGTAAGAATGCTTTTTCCACTAAAACCTTCGATAGATGCGATATATATTGCTCTCATTTCTCTTTTTCCTCCGTCCTATGTTTGGCAAGCGTCATTTTTATGTCTACTGCCATACATCCTTTGCCCTCTTCATAAACCATGAGCGGGTTTATCTCCATTTCAACAACGTCTTTAAAGTGGCGCATGAACTGGGAAATCCTTATCATAACATCTACTAGCGAGCGAAAGTCCGCAGGCGGTTCTCCCCTCACACCCTTAAGCAAGGCATAGGCCTTTGTTTCAGTAATCATCTCCATTGCATCTGCTAGTGTTAGCGGTGCCAGTCTATAGGAAACGTCTCTTAGAAAGTTAACGTAAATTCCACCTAGGCCAAACATCATCAGCGGACCGAATTGAGGGTCTCTAACTGCCCCAATTATAACTTCCCTTCCAGACGGCACCATTTTCTGTACTATCGCTCCTGAGACTCTTGCTTGAGGCATAAGTGTCCTAGCCCGGTTGACAACCAATTCGTAGGCTCTACCTACTTCTTCACATGAGTTAATGTTGAGAATAACGCAACCCATATCCGTTTTATGGAGAATGTCTGGGGATGCAACTTTCACGGCCACAGGGTATCCGATGGATTCGGCTATTTCACACGCTTCCCTAACGCTTCTAGCCAACACGGATTTTGGAACAGGGATGCCGTATGCTGAGGCTATTTGAAAAGCTTCTTCTTGCGAGAGGCTAACCCTTCCCTCGGCCTCAGCCATGCTTTTAATTCTAACAACTGCTTCATTGTCAACGCCTGTTACTGTTGCAATAGGCTCATCGGCTTTGCTCGAAGCTAAGTAATAATCATACATTCTTCTGAGAACTAGTGCTGCTGACTCTGGGAAATCGTAATTCGGTATCCTGCCTGCGCGTAAAATCCTTATCGGCGTAGAATCGTTATCAAAACCCATGAAGGAAGCGAGGATCGGTTTTTCAACCATTTTACTCGTTTCAGCGATTACTCGTGCAACTTCTTCCGATGGCGTCATAGCCTGCGGCGTTAATATGAGTATAATGCTGTCTACAACATTGCTTTTAAAAGCAGATTCTAGAGCAATCTTGTAACGATTCTCGTCGGCATCTCCAAGAACATCCAGGGGGTTTCCTAGGCTGGCATGAGGTGGAAACTGTTTTCTAAGACCTTCTATTAAATCCCTCTCTAAAAGAGGCAGGTTTAAACCGAGTTTCTCGCAAGCATCTGCTGCTAGTACTCCTGGTCCGCCTCCATTAGTTATTACGAGAACATTCCTACCCTTTGGTAAAGGCTGGTCTTGAAATGCAAAGAGTAGATCGAAAAATTCCTTCATCGTCTCAACTCTGAGTGCTCCTGTTTTCTTACAGGCTGCAGAGAAAGCTACGTCAGAACCTGCGAGTGAACCAGTATGGGATGAGGCTGCTCTAATCCCTATTTCTGTCGTCCCAGATTTTAAAATTACTAATGGTTTTTTCCTCGATAGTCTTTTAGCAACTTCTAGAAAATACTCTCCGTTTTTAACACCCTCCATGTAAACACCGACAACCCTCGTATTCTCATCTTCAATAAACGCGTCGAGGAAGTCGGAAATAGTGAGATCTGCCTCGTTTCCAACGCTTATGAAGCTTGCAAGGCCCATACTATTGAAGCCGGCCCAGTTGAGTATGGCGCTTCCAAGAGCACCGCTTTGAGACACTATTGAAATGTTTCCGGGTATTGGACTTGTTGGCGCGAAGGAAGCGTTTAAACCGATCCTTGAGTTTATCAATCCTAGGCAATTGGGTCCTTGTAAACGCATTCCATATTCTCTGCATTTTGATACTAACTGTTTTTCAAGCATTAAGCCCTCTCTACCGGTTTCAGAAAATCCGGCAGATATTACGACAACTCCCTTAACCCTCTTCCTTCCACATTCTTCTACAACCCCCAGAACCGCATTAGCCGGTACGGATACGACTGCTAAATCAATATCTTCCTCGATTTCACTTACACTCTTATAACACTTGTAGCCTAGTATCATGTCTGCATTTGGATTAACCGGATAAATACTGCCTTTAAAACCAGAGTTAATCAAGTTCCTTAATATCCTATGGCCTACTTTCTTCTCCTCCCTACTCGCTCCTATTACTGCAACCGAACTGGGATTGAGGAATGCTTCAAGCTTCATTTTACCTTATCATCTGGGGGCTGCTCTAGCGGTTTAAGACTACGTTTATAAATTTGCACGTCAGCAGCTTTTCACCCATTGTCTGAGAAAAAACGCCTAAGAGATAGGCCGTATGATGAGAAGAAGGTTAGTCTAGAAGAAGCCCTGAGCTATATAAAGACCGGTGACCACATATTCGTCGGATCCGCATGCGGTGAGCCCCAATACCTGGTGAACGGTCTGGTTGAGAAGGCAAGACACTTAGCTGATAATGAGATTCTCCACGTTCATACGCTCGGTGTCGCACCCTATGCTAAACCAATATACTCAGGTAGGTTTCGCCTAAACGCTTTCTTCGTGGGCATAAATACCCGTGAGGCTGTTGCCGAAGGCAGAGCTGACTACACTCCGATTTTCCTATCAGACCTTCCCAAGCTGATAAAGAAAGGCATGGTTCCCATAGATGTTGCATTAATACAAGTGACTCCACCCGACGAGCACGGTTTTTGCAGCTTAGGCGTTTCGGTAGAGATAACAAAAACAGCTTCTAAAATGGCAAAACTCGTTATAGCTCAAGTAAACCGTTTCATGCCACGTGTACTCGGAGACAGCTTCATACACGTTAACGACATTGACCTTATTGTTGAACACGATGAACCCATATTGGAGGCTCCGCCGCCTCCCAGGGACATTGTCTCAGATAGGATAGCTAAATACGTCTCCGAACTAGTTGAGAACGAGTCGACTCTTCAAATAGGCATAGGGAGTATACCTGACGCTGTTCTCGGTGCACTCAGCGATAAGAAGGACTTGGGGGTTCACACAGAGCTTCTCACTGAAAGCGTAGTAGAGCTTGTTGAAGCAGGAGTAATAACCTGTGCTAAAAAGACGCTCCATCCAGGAAAGATAATTGCCTCTTTTGCAATGGGGACTCGCCGTCTATATGATTTCATAAATAATAACCCTATGGTTGAATTCTATGAGTCTGATTACGTTAACAATCCTTTCATCATAGCTCAGAACCGGAAAATGGTCGCGATAAACCAGGCTCTGGAAGTAGACTTGACGGGGCAAGTCTGTTCCGACTCTCTGGGATATGTTTTCTACAGCGGGCTAGGTGGTCAAGCGGACTTTATGAGGGGAGCTAGAATGTCGGAAGGCGGGAAAGCAATAACAGTATTGCCGTCAACAGCCAAGGAAGGTACTATATCTAGAGTAAGACCTGTGTTAAGTGAGGGTGCTGGTGTTGTGCTTACCAGAGGAGATGTGCAGTACGTAGTTACGGAATACGGTGTTGCACGCCTTGATGGTAAGACGATAAGGGAGAGGGCCCTAGAGCTGATAAGCATTGCACATCCCAAGTTTAGAAACGAGCTTCTGGACTGGGCTAAGTCGCATAGGTATGTGCCTGAGGAAATATTGCCTTTCCCTGAGATCGAGTATCCTGAAGAACTGAAGCGTTACGTCACGTTGAAAGACGGAACTCCGGTACTTCTCAGACCAATAAAGCCTTCAGACGCGACGATGAAGCAACACCTTTTCTACGCGCTTTCTAAGGAGAGCGTGATAAAAAGGTATCTTGGGCCTTTAAAATCCCTACCATGGGATAGGATCTGGCCGTATGTTATAATTGACTATAAGAATGAGATGGTTCTTGTAGCAGTTGTTACGGAAGAAGGGATGGAGACTATGGTGGGCATAGGGAGCTATTCTAAGATACCGAATACGGATTCAGCGGAACTTGCTCTCGTCGTCAGAGACGATTGGCAGGGCAGGGGTATCGGAACAGCTCTTCTAAACTATCTTGTTGAACTGGCTAAGGTGAATGGTTTCAGAACGCTTAGGGCATGGGTTCTTATTGAAAACACTACGATGATGCATCTTTTCAGGAAGTGCGGCTATAAGATGAAATACAGATTGGAGAACGGCGTGTACGAAATCATCTTAGATCTCAGCCAACCTACTGAGGAACAGTCTTAATCTTCTGATAGGCCGAGTTCTCCTGCTATCTGTTTCGCCTTATCCTCCCCTACTATTTGCTTCAGTTCCTCCATCGACTTCCTTCCACTCCATGAATCAACTATTTTCATTACAAGCTCTCTCACACCGGGGTTGAGATCCCTCGTAGCAATATCTGCACGTCGCCTCCTGTTGAGAATATCGTCTGGCCTATGAACAACCCCCAACCTGTGTTAATAATTCCTAGGTGAAGGATATAAGCTTTAAAAATGTATTACAGGCGTCTCTCCGAAGAATCCGAGCTTAATTGTTTCACCAGGCTCAGCAGGCGCGAATATTATTCTTACACCTAAAGTCTTGTTTTTCAAAACCGATATTTCAAAAAGGTCTTTGAAAACCCCTTTCAAAATACTCCTTGGAGTATCGTCTGAAATAACAACCATGTCTACTCCGGCTACGCATGCTGCCGTCAAATGGACGAGGTCTCTCAGCCTGACCTCGTCGGATGCGACTCTTTCTTTCAAAACATTATCCTCCGCAACCGGAAGCATGACCTCGTTGTACCCAGTGGCGTTCACCCCCGCTGCTTGAATAGCGCTTCCTATCATAGTATTTACTTCTTTAATTGTGCTGAATGTACTGGGAAGAGGCATTCTGACGCCTGAGGCGAATTCAATGATTTCCGCAACGCTCTCCTCCATCCATGGGGAGAGGGAGGCGTCAATCCCATAATACTTAACACCAAGGTTTTCGGAAAGTTTAAAACCAACCTTCTCTGTCGACGCGTAAACCTCTGCCAGAATATCTTGAAACTGATTCAGGAGCTTGTTTCTAAGAAGGCTCGGGTATAGTAGAGATATTGCTAAGCCTTCTTCGCCGTAAATATTACATGCAGTAGGAAAATATGGTGTAAGAATGCTGTTACCAATGCTTATAGATAATCTACTTCCATTAGAAGGTTCTTCTTCACAGACTCTTCTTAAAATGCGCTCAATTCTGTCGAAGCTACTTATATTCCTCATGTTTATCGAGGCAAATACATTGTTTCTAGCGACATCAACAAGCTCTTCCAGAGCTGGATGAGTATCTTCAACCTGCCCTATTGAAAAATAGTTTACGACATCAAGGTCTGCAAGTTGCGAAGACTTTTTAGCAGGCGAGTCTTTACTACTTACTGGCGGGAGAGCGACTCTAGTGCTCCAGACGCTATCTGAGAGAAGCATGGATTCGACGGTGGCTGAGAGCATTAAGCCAAGGCTTGTCACGCGTTCCCTAATGTTTGACTCCTCGCCTTCTGCGATGAAAAGCGTTACAGACCTTATTTTCATCAAAATAAACGCTGTAACACGATTTTTTAAAGTTTCTATCAGAAACTAGCAACGTAAAATGCTTTGAACAAATGCTACCTGGATATTTCCACTTCTCTCAATGCGTTGTAAAGCATCCGAGCTCTACTATCTTCTTCAAAATGCTTTCTTATAGGGTCAATGATTTTGTCTAAAGCGTCTGCTACTGCATTCTTAAGGTCAAGCGGATGAAGCATGCCTCTAGCGTAAGCGGATTCTAATTCATCATAGGAGTAGAACTCTATGGGGCCACCGTATTTCGACGGCCTCTCAACCCTAAGGCTCTTAAACTTCCTGAAGATTATGTGCTTGGTCCAGTCTAGAACTGGATTGTTCTCCACAACCTTCTCAGGACAGTAGGCTGATAGGATTTTTTTGAATATCGTTTCCCTAGAATCGTGAACGAATATGCCTGACTCAGGCTTGCTCTTACTCATTTTAGAGCTTATCATAATGTCTATCTGTTTATTATCGTCAAAACCCTCGGGTTCTTTAACGCCTTGGAGACCCATTATCATATGGTGACTTACTACAACTGGTTTCCAATACCCAAGTTTCGGACCTACTTCTCTTGCAAGCATATTCGCCCTTCTCTGGTCTAAGCCAAGTTGGCATATGTCTGCGCCAAGCATGAATATGTCTGTAACCTGCATCATCGGATAGAAATACTGTGCGACTTCTTTTAACTCTCCCTTTTTCCTACCCATTATGCTTAGAGCCCTCTCTGCACGTGAGACTGTTGTCAATTTAGCAACCTGGATTACCGTCTTCCAATACTCGCTTGATTTAACAATATCACTCGCCCAGACTATCTCAACACTGTTAAAGTCGACGCCAGCAGCTTTCCAAACCTCGATGAAATATTCTCCACAAAGCTTTATCTTCTCAAAGTCTCCTCCGAGCTTCTTGTTTATCCATGCGAACCAGTCCGCCAAATAAAGCTTAAAGCGTATGCCTGCTTTTACTAGTGACTCTAAAAGTAGCGGCCTGAAGACGCCGAATGCTATGTTTGAAATACCTGAGGGCTCAAAACCGTCATAAGCCACAGGATGATCTTTAGTTTCAAGAAGCGTCCTAAGCTCTTCTAGAGTTATTATTTCTTCACCAACGCTCTTAACCAGCTCAAGCCTTTCTTCTATATCCAAGACCGGGAATCCTGAAATATGCTCCTGCTTAAATCTTTAACCTATTTCTGGTTCTAAGCCTTTTTCCTAATAGACCCGTAGGCAGGATACCATTTCTGGAACCATAGTGTGAAGACGAAAGCCGGAATTAATAGAAGGCTACGAATTATCATCAAAATAAGCATCCACTCTCGATAAAAATGCCCTGCTAAGGCTAAAACGGCCTGCGTCAAGTAGACCCAACCCCACACCGTTGTTATTATAGCATTAGTACGTATGAAAACCGGATGAGTCCATAGTGCCTTGGGATAAGACCATTTGGAATATTCCGCAGTCAAAGGAGCCTCAGCTGCGAGAGTCCCCAACCAGGCTCCTGCTAGTGTCACATAGCCTAGAACATCGTTATATGTTTGAAAGAAGTTGTTTCCCAATAATGCCATTAGCAAGCATACTGCAAAGTATACGAAAGTGCCTGTTTCCATCCAGGTCGGCTTCTCGAATACACATCTATAAACCCAAATCAACATTCCTGTGAGAAGTGAAAGCCCTAGGCTTATTACCAGGTTTAGGAAGCTGGATGTAGCCCAGTTAATAATCCAGGGTATGAATGCCATGGTTAGCCAAGCCATACCCGGTAAGCGGCTCGTCTCTTTTGGAATAGTTTCAGTTGTCGAAGGAGCCTGAGATACGGTTTTTTCAGGTCCGGAGAATAATTCTCCAAGTTTGAGGAGTAGACGGTAGTCTCCTTTGACTCTGTACATGTTTTTCAAATAAGCAGTCTGCCCGCTCAATTCGCCGCGTGCAATTTTGAGCCATACTTCTGAAGGCGTGTGGATAGTTAAAGCAGGATTAGAAACCCTGCCTTCATGAGCTGTACAACGCCCGTTGCGGATGCGTAACACATACTCGCCAGGCTCGCTTCCAGTAACGTGGAACTGTATGTCTGCATTAAGGCTTCCTGCAGCAGATGGATTGAACGCATGAGGCATGCCTAAAATGGCTTCTCGACAACTTTCGGGGAGCCTGTTTTCCCTAACGGTTATTGAAATAGGCGGGGAAATGTTTTCAAAAGTCTCCTCTGGTAGAGTCTTTTCTTCACGTAGAATCTGACTGTCCCACCAGAGGTTCGCCATATTAGCATACGCCTCTGGATCAGCCAAGGGAGTGTCTAGAATCCTCTGAGTCTCAGGGAGGATTCTTCCATAAGTTGTTACTTCACCGCCTGCTTTACGGGCTGCGTCGAGATACCAATTAAGGCTTTCGGAGAGAGCTGGCTGAGAGAGGAGCTCGCCTCCAGCGCACAGTATTGTAGCCACCAGCTCCATATCGGGATTGTCTGTAAAACGTTTAAATGTTTCAACGAGGGCGGAGAAATGATGAGACTCTGGGAAACCGCAGTTAGACATCAATACTATCTTCTGAACTTTTTGACCATTGGAGTAACGCAGCGAATGAATAAAATGATTACCCCTCTTAACTATGCGGGGGTCAACATTTGGAATAAGGCGGTCCATGAAGTTTTTCATTAAACCGCTTACGGTAAAAACATAAAGAGGAGTTGCGTAAACAATAACATCCGCCTTCCTTATCTTCGGTAGAATCTGAACCATATCGTCATTGTGAACACAAACACCCGGGGTCTTAGTCCAACAAGTGAAGCAGCCTAAACATGGATTAATCTTAAGATCTCTCAAATATATCGTTTCGACTTCAGCACCCGCCTCTCTAGCCCCCTGAAGGAAGGCTTGAAGGATGCGGTCAGTGTTTCCGTTCCTGTCTCGTGGACTTCCGTTGATGGCTAAAACTTTCATTCAACGTTTGTTGCAGCAACAACTACTTATAAGGGTTTTCAGAATAACAAATATTTCCTATCTTCTCTTCACTACTTAAAGATATAAATTGGACTTCTTTAAAATGCTTAGACATGCCTCTTACAAGCAGCGACTTGGAAGGTTTTCTTAAAAAACTGGGCATTGAATACAGAGTATTTCTCCACGGGGAGACATATTCTGCAGAAAAAGCGAGTAAGGAACTGGGAGTAAGCCTTGAAGACATCGCTAAAACTATCGTTTTCATAAACGAAAGGGGGGAACCGCTCTTAGTCATCATGCCGGGAGGTTACAAGGTAAACCAAGACAAGCTTGCTAAAATACTTGGTTTCAAAAAGCTCAGGCTCGCCACTCCGGAAGAAGTCTTAAACCATACTGGTTATGAAGCAGGTGGAGTCCCGCCCGTAGGACACTTGAAGCAAATACCCTCTATAGTTGAAGAGTCCTTGCTTTCCAAGGATAAGGTTCACGCCGGCGGGGGTGCTGTAAACGCAACTTTAGAAATATCTCCAAAGGACATAGTTAAAATCCTTAATGCTAAAGTCATGAGCGTTCCCAGTTCTCCAAAGAAAACTAATTAACAAGAATATTAGAGTATGGCTGGGCTATTTCATAGTTTCTTAGTGTTCTATAATATTTTTAATCTAGATTATGATTGTAAGTTTAAATCAAACATGTCCTTAGTATTTAGCGACCTTGAACGTGTATGAGGCTGCGACTAAGCGTAGGACCATCCGTAAGTTTCTTCAGAAGCCGATACCAATGGAAATACTTATGAAGCTTTTGAATGCTGCTAGGCTTGCGCCTTCTGCAGGAAACCTGCAACCATGCGAATACGTCTTAGTAACTGATAAGGCACTTTTAGATAGTGTTTTCTCAACGCTAAAATGGGCAAGGTATATTGCTCCAGAGGGCACTCCTAAGGAAGGTGAGAGGCCGGTTGCATATGTTGTCGTATTAGTTAACACTAAGAAGGCGAGCGAAGGTGGAGAAATTGATTGCGCAGCAGCGGTTGAAAACATGATTCTAACAGCTTGGGAAGAAGGAATTGGGTCATGCTGGATTGCCTCGATAAATAGGGATAGGCTTAGAGAAATACTTTCAATACCTGAATATTGTAAAATATGTTTTGTCGTAGCGCTAGGCTATAGGGCTGAGGAGCCTGTTATTGAAGAAATGAGCGGTGATGACGTGAGGTACTGGAAGGACGAGGAGGGTATTCTCCATGTTCCTAAGCGTAGGCTTGGTGATATCGTATTCATGAACTGTTACGGCAATAAATTCATCGAAACTTGATTAAGATGTTTATTACTTTAAAACTTTGAGCTGGAAAGACTTATATGCAAATTTTATTTAACTGGAACGCCATGAGTAGGGAGAAGCCGCAGGAAGAAATAGCTCCATTGGCTTCTCAAATTAAAAACATAGGATACTACGCCGGTCTCACATTTGGAACAGGGTATTCGTTAGTTTTTCTTGGAATAGTCTTCATATTTGTAGAGATGATTTTAAGAATGCTCCAAACAGGGCTTAGCAGTTACTTTTTTGAAATACCTCCTTGGATGATAGTTACTCTAGTCTTCATTTTCATAGGGCTGTTTTTCGGAGTGGGCTTTGGTTCAACAATTTCCGGAAACGCTAAATCGGCAAAAGAAGGATCGTTGACTCTTGATAGGGTTTCCTCTTCAGTGTCAACGTTCTCATTAATGCTTCTTTTCCTATGGCTCGGCTCAACTGTTTCGGCATTTGTAAGCAGGCAGTCGCCTTTTTCCCCAGTCTGCGGTGTTGCGGGTTCAGCCCTGCTCCTCATAGGCTTAGGCAGGTATCGTGATAAAACATCGAGGTTTGTTGGTGCAATAATAATGCTTATCTCCATAGTATTAATATACTTCGTCGCATACTGGAACATTTTATACAGGCCCGTTAACGGTCTGCTTTTCTCCGAGTTGATAATAGAAGTATCGTCAATAATAATTCTCGGATTATGTGCAGTGATTTTCTCCCTGCCTGTTGTACAGGAGGATTTAAAACAGGCTGTGCTGGGCTCCATACTTTCCGTAGTAGGAATCGTTTTCTCAGCTGGCTTGGTGTATCTGAATTTTTCAGCTCTTTCAGCATTCAGCATATCCACACCGATAGTGAGAATACCCTATTTAAACAACTTTCCAGGATGTTCAATAATATTAGGCAACGTGTCCGCACTATACGGGGAGGCTTATTCCGCATTACTAGTCTTCTCAGGATTTCTACTAATGGGAATCTCCGGAATAATAGGTATTGTGACAGCCTGCCTGACACTCGCAGTTTCCATAAGGCAGCTTGCAATGGGGCCTAAAACACCTGTGCCACAAGTACCCCCACCCCCGCCACCACTGCCGCCTCCCTCTTAACGCAGAGTGGAAACATATTTTCCAATAATCTTAAAAAAACAAAAGCACCATACTGGAATAGATGGTTGAAAGAAGCAAGGATTGGCTTGAACAGGCTTTAAGCGATTTAAACCATGCTAGAAAAGACCTTGAAGACGGTTTTTACGACTGGGCTTGTTTCTCAGCACAACAGGCGGCTGGAAAGGCTGTTAAAGCAGTTTTCCAGAAGATCGGTGCAGAAACCTGGGGGCATTCAATAGCAGGGCTGCTAGAAGAGTTAAAAAAACACTCCGCCATTCCTGGAAGCCTTATCGACAAGGCATTGGAGCTCGACAAAGCATACATACCTGCCAGGTATCCCAATGCCCACCCTGCTGGAGCTCCCTTTAAACTCTACACTCGGAATGAGGGTGAAAGATTAGTTGGCTACGCGGGCGAGATTATTGAATTTTGTAAAAGTCTATTATCCAAAACACAATAGAGAAGAAGTCTTGAAAATTATTAAACGAAAAAATTCAGAAGATTGCTGGTAAGCAGAGGATTAAACTGGCTATACTTTTCGGCTCATATGCTAAAAACAATTATACGGCGTTTAGCGACATAGACCTGTTGGTTGTGCATGAGAATGAGAGTCAAAAACTGTACAATCTTTTGTACAATGAGATGGGATTGACGAATTTAGAACCGCATCTCTATAATTTCAGCGATTTCAGGAAGATAGCGATGCAGAACCCCAGATTCATAAAAGAGTTGGAAGGAGGCATATGTATCTTTGGCGATCTGAAAAGGGTATTAGAGTATGCTGACGATGAATGAAACAGCAGAGCTAGGTAGCCATACGAGGAGATGAAGAAAATGGAAATATCCAAGTAACTTCTCCACTCTTCTTAAAAACAGCCGAATAGTTTTTGATTTTAAAAACTGATCACGATAAAACTTTTTATATGTTTATTAGGATTAACAGTGTTGGACGGAATCGTGGTCAAGCATGAAAGACGAAATATTTCGGGCCTACGACATACGCGGCGTTTACGGAAAGGATCTCTTCGATGAGGACGCAAGAATCATAGGGTTGGCATTCGCCTCTTACCTCGGCGGCAGGGGTAAGAAGCTCGCAGTCGGCCTGGATGTTAGAAAGCATAGCTATAAATTGGCATCGGCTGTGATAGACGGTATTACCTCAGCTGGGGCTAACGTCGTAAGCTTGGGGCTTGTGCCAACTCCTATGGTCTACTTCGCAATCGTCCACTGGAACCTTGACGGCGGCATAATGATTACAGCATCTCATAATCCTCCTGAATGGAACGGGTTCAAGCTATGCAGAGAGAACGCTAAGCTCTGTGGCTGGGGAATGGGCATGGAAGAACTCAAGAGAATAATCGACTCAAAGGCATTCCGGTTTTCAACATCTAAGGGTATGATCGAAGACGCTAGGGAGAAGCTCTTAGAGGAATACGAGAACTACCTACTCAACATTCTCATGGGGAAGGTCGGTAGGCTTAGGGTCTTAATAGATCCTGGAAACGGTTCAGGCTCGATCCTAAGCAAAAGCATCCTTCAGAAAGTAGGGCTGAATGTCGACTCAATAAACGATTATCCCGATGGCGACTTTCCATCCAGGTCGCCTGAGCCCACGGAGGAATCGCTTGCTTTTTTGAGAAGAATGGTTAGGGAGAACGGTTACGACTTTGGAGTAGGCTACGATGGGGACTGCGATAGGGCTCTATTTGTAGATGATGAGGGCAATGTTATACGTGGGGATATAATGCTGGCTCTCTTCGTTAAATACTTCTTGAAGAATAGACCTGGCGAGAAGATTGTCTATGAAGTAAGCTGCTCGAAGCTTGTCGACGAGGTTTGTAAAGATAATGGGGTCATCCCGATTATGAGCAGGGTTGGACACGCCTTCATACTGGAGAAAATGCTTTCTGAAAAAGCTCGGTTCGGCGGGGAAATATCGAGCCACCTCTACTTTGGAGAGATATATGGCTTGGACGATGCTATCTTCGCAACGCTTAAAGTAGCCGAGCTCCTGACTTTGACAGGCAGGAAACTTTCCCAACTGATTGGAGAATTACCCAGGTATGAGTTCTTCAAAAAGGATTACGAAGCTCCAGACGAGGTTAAATTCCATGTCATAAAGGACTTGGTATTCCGGTTTGAAAAAGAAGGTTGTAAAACCATAACCCTAGATGGAGTTAGGGTTGAACTCGAAGAAGGCTGGTTCATCCTGAGAGCTTCGAACACGCTTCCCCAGGTAAGGCTGATAGCGGAGGCGAGGAGCAAACAGGCCTTAGAGGAAATAGTCGCGTACGCTGAAAGGATGTTCAAAGAGACGCTCGCAAGATATGTTAAAAACTTTTAATCATCTGCACGATTACAGCTTATAGTGAAAAGCCGAGTTTGAGGCTCATAACTCCCTTCGACCCCTGGCGCGGTAAGCTCTGCACATGTCCAGAAAAATACAGTTTCTCGCCTTACACGGGATGTGGGCATAAATGCATTTACTGCTATATAACATCTTATATTCAAAATGCTTTCCAACCTAGGGTTAAAACCTTCACCATTGCTCAACTTGAGAGAGAATTGAAAAAGCTTGATAAGAACAAACCGATATCCATAGCCAATAGCTCAGATCCCTACACGCCTATGGAGGCTAAAAACATGTTGATGAGAGAGGTCCTCCCAGTATTCATAAAAAAAGGTTTCAAACTCCTAATAGTTACGAAATCAAATCTTGTAGTACGGGATGCAGATATCTTGTCTAAGGGCAGGGTTTGCGTTAGCATAACGATAACCACTCTTGAAGAGAAGATTGCTAAGAGGCTTGAGCCAAACGCCCCTCCCCCGATTATGAGGTTAAAAGCATTGGAAACCTTAAGCAAAATGGGAGTGCCCACTGCCATAAGGCTCGACCCCATTATACCGGGTGTCAATGATGCCACTGCTTCTATTCGTGCCCTGCTTGAAGCAGCCTGTAAAGCAGGGGTGAAGCAAGTTACGACCTCCACGTATAAGGCTAAACCGGATAGTCTCTCTAGACTCGTAAAGACATTCCCGGAGCTTGATGAATATATTAGAAGCCTCTATTCTAAAGGTGAACGCATAGGCAGGTCTACGTATTTACCCAGGGAGTTGAGAAGAGAACTAATATTGAAAGTAAGAGAGGTTGCTCAAGAGCTCTCCATGGATTTCGCAACGTGTAGAGAGGGTTTTCCAGAGCTCCATACGGCGGCAACTTGCGACAGCTCGCATCTGCTTTAAATCCGTCAGGTAAACGAAGTAAACAATTTTGAAACAGTACATTCATACATTTCTCATACAGGCATCTAGATGTCTTCCGGGTGTTTAACATAGAGTCTTCCAACAAAACCGGGTCTGTGAGCCCATTGTCCTTTTGATAACAAAACCTAAATTTCACCAATATTTTGCATATGCCATGAAAACAAGGCATAATTATGGTAATCTGTCTGGGATACCCCTGGGAGGGATAGGTACGGGCTCGGTAGAAATAAGAGGAGACGGATGCTTCTATGAGTGGCATATTTTCAACAATGGTTCTTGGGCTCTTAGGAATACGGATAGAGAGCTCGAATACATGGATAAGAACGATTTTTTCTTAGCGGTCAGAGTCAAGCCTAAAGACGGTGAACCAGTAATAAGGCTTCTCGGAGCATATGCCGGCGAGAACAAGTATGATCGCGGCTTCGCTGCATTGCATACCCCCTTGGTATATGGTCCGGGTGGAAATCCTTACACAATATCGTGGGTGAGGCCCGTTGAATCGATAGAGTTCAAGGGCGAGCCGCCGATTGCTTCTTTAAGATACGAAGATAAAGATCTTCCGTTAACAATTGAAGTTGAAATCCTGTCTCCATTCATACCCGGGGATATTAATAACTCTGCTTTACCGGTTTTCTTGATGAGAGTAAGGCTTGTAAACAAGTCTGAAGAAGAGCTTGAGGCCTCTGTGGTACTTGGTTTGAAAAACCCGATGGCTTTTAAGATAAGTAATGCAAAAGCGATCAGCAGAGTCGTCGAGGTTGAGAACGTTGGCTTAGCACTTAACTATTCTGGAGAGGAGATTCCTCCAATGCACTCTCTCCACGGAGGCTCTATGACTCTCCTTGCCGTAGGCCCTAAATCAGAATTGTCGGCGAGAGTCGGCGTACCTAAGAGTAGCGACCAGCTTGCAAGGCTTTGGGTAGATGTGAGGCACGACGGGGCTGTAAAAGGTCTTAGCGAGAGTTTTGACAGCGGAGAGGTTTACGGCATTATTTGCAGGAAGCTTAGCATCGTGAAAGAGGCTGAGGCTATGTTCATACTATCATGGTTTTTCCCAGGGTCCTATGATAACTTCGATGAGAAGATTGGACATGCTTACGAAAACTGGTTCAAGAACTCGCTTGAAGTAGCGGAATACGTTTCGAGAGAAGTCGGGTACCTTTATGGTTATACGAAGCTTTTCCACGACTTGCTCTACTCTACAAGCATAGAGGATTGGCTTATCGACCTAATAGCGTCCCAGATAACCACTCTCATCAAGTCAACATACTACACTAAGGACATGGTTTTCGGGATATGGGAAGGCTATGGTTGCTGCGGTCTAAACACGCTGGACGTAGGCTTCTACGGCTCTTCAATGATACTCCAGCTGTTTCCAGAATTGGAGGAGAATTGGCTTATGCACCATGCTGACTGGCAGCTTAAACCAGGGTTATTCCCGTACTACGAACTTTACGCACTGGCTTATCCTGAAAACATGGCTCTCTTCAAGGAGGAAGTTAGGAAGGATTTTTCCATCGTTACTGTGAAGGAGAAATTCATCGAGACGGTTTCAAGAATAGTTGCTAAAACCGGAAAGGATTCTAGAGGGAGAATGCCTCATCTTTTCACAGGCTCCTTCAAGAAACCTGATGCTTACCACATGGTTGACATAATGCCAAAATTTGTTCTAATAGCTTTTAGAGACGCAGTATGGAGAGGGGATATGAACCTGCTTAGGAAACTATGGAGCAACATGAAGGATGCAATAGAGTGTGTTCTGAGAGACGCCATAGACCTCAGGCTTCCCTACCATACTACTCCCTCAGGCTTCGAATCTTTTAGAGCAGTACAGGAAATGTTCTCTGGGCTTCCTGAGATGTTTAGGGGACTTGTGTTAAGCCTCCTCCAAGGATACACTTTCATGCCACTGGGCTTCCAGAGCTTTGACGCATGGAGCTTTCTAGGAGTCTCTGCCTACGCGGGGTTGACGTGGATTACTGCCCTTGCCTCAATGGAGAATGCTGCCATCCTAATGGAGGAGAAAGACTACGGAAGCAAGTTGGAGAAGATAAGGAAGGAGGCTTTTGAAAACCTGGTTAAACTACTCTGGAACGGCGAGTACTTCGATCTTTGGAGCGACCCTTTGAGCGGTATGAGAGATAAGGCATGCATGTCTGCCCAGCTTGCCAGCCTTCTATACTCCTACTCGTCTGGACTACCGATTCCAATTAGTAGTGAAATGGTTAAGAAAACGTTGAGAAACGTGTTTAACAAGTGTTTCAAGAGAGGTGAGGGGCTTATCAACGGCGTGTATCCAGGTGGCAAGAGGCCTGCTATACACGGCGACTTGAAGTATGAGAATAGTACTGGGCTCCCCTATGGTGTGGGTTGTCAAATGGATACCCCCTGGACGGGCGTCGAGCTTGCGGTTGCTGCACAAATGATATATGAGGATATGCTTGACGAAGCTATGGCTATACTCAGGGACCTCTATGAAAGGTATAGTAGGTACGGCATGTTCTGGAACCATGTTGAATGCGGCGGACACTACTACAGATCCATGGCTTCATGGGAGGTTTTCATCGCCTTGGAAGGATTGCTTTACAACGGTTTCGATCTCAAGCTGGTTTTCAAACCGAAGGTAAGTAAAAAATGCTTCAAAGGGCTTTTCACAATAGCAGGGTCGTGGGGAGATATTACACAGAGCTTTGAAAACAATTGTCAGAAGCTAAAGGTAAAATCTGTTAAAAACGCTTTAAAAATCAGAAGGGTAGTCTTAGAAAAACTTGGGAATAGTATTAGCTCTGTAGAAGCATACTTAGACGGTTCAAATGTTAATTGCGAGTACCTCCTAAGAGGGAGCGAGATCGAAATAATTTTCGAGAAAGATGTTTCCTTGACTGAAGAGAAGATTTTAAGCATTAACGTGCATTATGAAGGCTAGTTTTCAATCTCGCTTGCTTCTCCTAGACGATTTAAAGTGTTATTAAAACTATGAAACGTTTACGCTTTTAAAGAAGTATCTTCTTCGCGGTAAAAGATGAAAGTTTAAAAAGAGGAGGACTAATATCGGTTTAAGATTGTCTCTTGGAAAACTCGTTGCAGGATTAGTTTTAATGGCAATAGGTGTTTCCATATCATTATGGTCTTTTCTAACTTACAAACAACCTCTTCAAAAAACTGGTGAAAACATTGTTTCCACAGAGACCCGTATTCAGTATCTTGAAAGACGCGGCTATACGTATCTTTTGGACCAGAGCTTTCTCTTGAAAAACCCTCAAAACAACACCGTGTGTGAACTGGTCTACGTTTGGACCCCTGTTAACGCAAGCAACCAATTCGTTAAACTTATTGAAACCAGTGTAGCACCTTTGCACAAGAAAGTGGATAAGGACGGTGCTGAAATACTCGTTTTCAATGTAAGCCTACCTGCTGGCGGGACGATCTGGATCAATATGACACTTCAAGTAACTGTTGAAGCATACAGCCTGCTGATGGAGAACATACCTTGGCTAAACCTCTCTCAAGTCGAAGAGAATACTGGTGGCAAAAAATACTGGGCTGTTGAAAACGAAACATATATCGCGCTGGCTAAGGAAATAGGGCTTAACGCCAGAGACCCGATCTCAGCATCATGGGCGATTGGGAAATGGATAGTGGACAATAAGATTTACACGCCGATGTGGAGAAGGGGGGCTGAACAAGCTCTGATAATTGAAAACGGCAGTTTAAAAGTCTTCGGAGACTGTGAGGAGGTCGCTGACGTTTTTGTAACTCTCACAAGAATACTTGGAGTACGATCTAGAGTTGCACACGGCATCTACATTCTTGAAGGGGATAAGGATGTTACAACAATGTGGATTAAGATGACTGACCGAGGCTTAGAATTGTCAAATAACTGGGGTGGCCACGCTTGGCCCCAGATATACGTGCCTCAAGTAGGGTGGGTTGACGTCGAGCTTCTTGAAGAAGACGTTGTTAAAATAGGAAACTTCTCCCAGTACCATGTGAAGTATGGCTTTGAAGAAAAGAGCTTTCTGGGTTCGACAATATTGTACTGTAGGAGCATGTTTTTAGAAACCAATGCATTATACTTTACCTTCAGGAGGATTGAGAGTTGAATATCATTAGAATAGTAGTATTGACTATGCTTGTTTCAACATTGATTTCACCGATAATTATAGCCAGGCCGCAACGAACCTTCTTCATCGGACTAAACATGGTTGTCGAATTTATTGATGGAGGAATTGCCAGGGTCACTTTGAAACAGCATCCCTTCGACATCAACGGTACAAGTCTAATCTTAGACGAGGATGTTGTAGAAGAGGTTCTTAATGAAGAGGAATCAACTATAAATCTTATGCTCCTATTCTTTACGTCAAATCCGACTAAAACGAGGTACAGCATTATCTCCCATACGCATTTTAACCCTGAGGAAGAGGTTTTTTCAAACATCGGTGTTCCAGGCGTTATGGAGAGGTTTAGGGGAGCATTAATATTAATCATCGACATCTTTCTAAACTCTACATCGGAATTCGTGAAGCTTGGGGAGGACACGTACCAGGTTTCTATAACAGACTACTTTACTCTGAGAAGCCCAGAAAGCTGGATAGACGTTATGGAAGTAAGGTTTACTGGAAAAGTTGAACTGCTCAACTTCTCAACAGAGCCGGTGTGGGCAAAGCCTCCTTCAGTGATTGAGAGCAATTGTCTAAAGTGGGTTAACCTGAATGAAGCTGAGGCCCCAGATAGTTATGTTCTAACCCTAAAGATCCCGGGGGTCGTATTCTCCAAACATGCTCGGAGCCTTAAAGCTGCTGTATCTGAAGCCTTCTTTAATGCAAACTCGACGCTTCATTTAAAAATTAGGAACACAGGCTTTGAGGAAGGGTTTTTCATAGTCAGTGTTTCAGAACCGTGTTGCGAGCAGTCGAGGAAAATCTTTCTTAAGCCTGGTGAAGAATGCTGGCTAAAGTTTCCAATATATGCTTCAGAAACGGGGAGAGTTGAAGTGAGGATTTATGGGGAAGGCAATAAACTGTTCGAGGAAGAAGTATTGTTGAAAGCCGAGAAAAGCGGATGGGAGTTTTTCTTCATACTCGGCTTATCAGGCATAGCCTTAACCATACTCGGAGCCCTATGCATATCGATGGCAATACTGAAAAGCAGGAAACCGCCGCCGAGTATTGCAGAACCATCGGACACAAGTATTCAAGACCAGGCTAAGGGGGAGATTAAAACCAGTGCTTTTAATAAGAGTGAAAAATAAACCCGTTGCATCTTGAAATGGATAGGTCGCGATTAAAACCTTTTCCTCAATTGTTCAAAAGTTATAATACAACCTCTTAAGCATACAATACGGATAGAGATGAAGTTTACTGAAGGTTTTTGGAGAATGCGCCCGGGCGTTATACCCTACTATCCTGTACAGGTTTGTGAAACTAAGATTGAGCCTGATTTTCTAATAGTTTACGGTGCAACTAGACCTATAACTCATCGTGCTGCTACTGTTGACATGCCTCTCATAACCATCCGTTTTTCTTCACCCATGCCTAACATTATTCGCGTTCAAATTTGTCATCACAAGGGGCAAAAGCTTGCGAAACCCGTTTTTCAAATAAAAACGGATCCGACGACGAGTGTGAAAATCCACGAGGATGATAAAGCAGCAACACTAACCAGTGGACGCTTAACTGTCCGTGTTGAGAAAGATAATTGGAGAGTAACCTTCAGAGATGGTGACAAGGTGGTTACTAGCAGTGGTTGGAGGGCAATGGGCATCATGAATACTCCAGAGGGCAGATATGTGAGAGAGCAACTTTCTTTACAAGTAGGAGAGTGCGTATACGGCCTCGGCGAGCGATTCACACCATTCGTCAAAAACGGTCAGACAGTGGAGATGTGGAACGAGGACGCTGGAACAATCAGTGAACACGCATACAAGAACATACCTTTCTACATAACCAACAGGGGTTACGGAGTATTCGTCAACCATCCGGAAAAGGTCTCTTTCGAAATAGCTTCTGAGAATGTTGAAAGAGTGCAATTCAGCGTACCAGGGGAATATTTAGATTACTTCTTGATATACGGACCCTCTCCTAAAGAAGTTTTGACCAGGTATACTGCTTTAACTGGAAGGCCTGCCTTGCCGCCGGCATGGTCGTTTGGACTATGGTTAACCACTTCATTCACTACGGATTACGATGAGAAGACAGTAACAGACATTATAAATGGGATGATTGAAAGAGATATTCCTCTTCATGTTTTCCACTTCGACTGTTTCTGGATGAGGGCACTCCACTGGTGTAATTTCAAATGGGATGATCGTGTTTTCCCAGATCCTAAAGAAATGTTGAGAAGGCTGAAGTCTCTTGGAGTACATATTTGTGTCTGGATAAACCCGTACATTGCTCAACAATCAGAGCTTTTCGACGAGGCTGTTGAAAAAGGCTACTTGTTGAAGAAGCCTAATGGAGACGTTTGGCAGACCGATGATTGGCAGGCGGGGATGGGAATAGTCGATTTTACGAATCCTGAGGCACGGCGCTGGTTTCAAGACAAGCTGCGTGCGCTAATAGACATGGGGGTAGACTGCTTTAAGACTGATTTCGGCGAGAGAATCCCCGTGGACGTCGTGTATTACGACGGCTCGGACCCGTTTAGAATGCACAACTACTACTCATATCTTTACAACAAGACTGTCTTCGAGGTTTTAGAAGAGAAATTCGACAGGGGTGGTGCTGTTGTCTTTGCCCGTTCAGCTACAGCAGGGTGCCAGAGCTTCCCAGTCCATTGGGGAGGAGATTCTACTTCAACCTATGAGTCGATGGCTGAAAGCCTTAGGGGAGGCCTCTCGCTGGGCCTCTCAGGATTCGGATTCTGGAGCCATGATATCGGAGGCTTTGAACACACCCCCTCCCCAGACCTGTACAAGCGTTGGTGCGCATTCGGCCTCCTTTCCTCGCATAGCCGTCTGCACGGCAGCAGCTCATACCGCGTGCCCTGGTTGTTCGACGAGGAGGCTGTGGAGGTTCTGAGGTTCTTTACAAAGCTCAAGTGCCGTCTAATGCCGTATATTTTCAACGCTGCTTGCGAGGCGCATGAGAAAGGTATACCAGTGATGCGGGCGATGGTGCTAGAGTTCCCCGACGACCCTTCCTGCGACTATCTTGATCGTCAATACATGCTTGGAGACTCCTTACTGGTTGCTCCCGTATTCTCTCCAGAAGGCATTGTTGATTATTACCTGCCAGAGGGGAAGTGGACAAACTTCATAAATAATAACGTGGTTGAAGGAGGGCGTTGGGTGCGGGAGAAACATGGATATCTCAGCCTGCCGCTGATGGCAAGGCCCGGCAGCATTATTCCCGTTGGTTCAAACGATAAGAGGCCTGACTACGATTACGCTGACGATGTAGTCTTCCATATCTTCGAATTACAAGATGGCTCAAAAGCCTCAGCTAGAGTGCCTACCGTTAAGGGTACTGTTGCAATGATTGTTGAAGCCAGCAGAACGGGAGATGTGATACACGTTGTAGCAGAGGGTAAATCGGATAAATGGTCCATACTGCTTAGGAACGTAGGCAAAGTGCAATCGGTTGATGGAGGAATCGCTAAGCCCGATGCTCTAGGGACTCTTGTAATCCCGGAGAAAGGTGTGAAAACTCTGAAAATCCGCCTTTGACAGAAACCCGATATCAGAAACAAATCGGGAAAGAGGGTTTTCCTAGCGCTGAGGTCGCCTCGATGATGCGAGAAATCTAAGGCTCAAAAATAGGTTCATTTAAACAATTTTTTAGAAAGAAATAAAAACGCCTTTCTTAGAAATCGTGTTAACGTGACAACGGTATCGTGGGACGATAAATCATTGAAGGTAGACGGTAAACCAATTTTCATTTTAAGTGGCGAGCTGCATTACTTTCGGATCCCCCGAGAACTTTGGGAAGACCGAATTTTAAAGGCTAAGAGGGCATTCCTCAATGCTGTAAGCACGTATTTCGCTTGGAACTGGCATGAGCGGGGAGAGGGTTGCTTTGACTTCTCGGAATGGCGTGATGTCGACGAGTTTCTGAGTCTTTGTGAAAAACATGGGTTATACGTCATAGCGAGGCCTGGGCCCTATATATGCTCGGAATGGGATTTCGGAGGCCTCCCCAACTGGTTAATAGGCAGGAACATCGTGCCAAGGTCACTTGACAAGGAGTTTATGAAGCATGCTCTACGCTATTATGATCATATAATCCCGATAATAAGGAAGCATCTTGCAACCAGAGGGGGCAGCGTGATTCTCTTCCAAATCGAGAATGAGTATTTCTGGGGTAATGTTCCATACCTGCTCAGTCTTTACGAAGCTGTTAGAGAAAGAGGCATAAATGTCCCCATAGTTCATAATGCAGATCGGTTTCTAAGGGGGACTCAAATAATTGACTCTATAGACATATACCCTGACCCTTGGGATCTCGAAGGCCCGGAGAAGCAGGCTGAAAGCTTGATTGAAGAGCAGCCTGATAAGCCGAAGATGATAATGGAGTTTGAAGGAGGCTGGTTTACTTCTTTTGGAGGGAAGCTTCCTACGGATAGGGGTGATATACCTGTCGGGTGGACAGACATGCTCTTAAAAACGGTTTTATTCAAGGGTTTCAGCCTGATAAACTTCTACATGTTTCACGGGGGGACTAACTTCGGTTACTGGACTGGTAAGAACATTACTTCTACATACGATTACCAGGCTGCAATAAGAGAATGGGGCGAGTTAGGAGAAAGGTATTGGGCAATCAGGCTTGTGGGAGCATTATTAGAGTCGTTCAACGAAATATTCGCATCCTCCACGATTGATAAAACGCTTGTGACTTGTAACGATCCTAGTTTTCAGGTTTCCTCAATAATGCATGAGAAAGGTGGCTTCATACTAATTGCCAATAAGACTCCTAAGCAGGATGCTGCAACAATCCATATAAAGGGTCTTGGTGAGAAAAGCATCAGGCTTAATGGAAGGACTGCCTTAATACTTCCTCTAAACGTTAAGCTGGAAAACGGTTGGATTCTAGAGTTCTCGACCTGTCAAATTCTTTATTCTTACGAACTTAACGGCAGGACGATTCTGATAGTTTATGGGGATTCGGGCAGTCAGCATGAAATCACTCTAATACGTCCATTCAGCGGAATTAGAGAGACAGTGAGTTTCACAATATATGAAGACGATTTCTTCAAGCTTATTGGCGATTCTTCCTCCAGCCTCTTATTAGTCGCTTTAAGCAGGGAACGTGCCGCCAGAACATGGTTTGCAGAATACTTGGGTAAGAAGATAGCAGTGATCTCCAGTTTCGACCTTCTCAGAAGCTACTTTACAGAAGAAGATGGCCTTAGAATGAGCATAGATTTTAAAAAAGGGGATGGAAGGCTTGTTAGAGTAATCGTCCCCTGGAAGCCCAAGGCGATAAAAGTAGACGGTAGGAGGATCGAAGGCACTTACGACGATGAGAAATGGGTTCTCTCCGTAATTCTCCCGGATTTTGAATTTCAGGAAGATACTTTAAGCCTTGAAGAAGATTGGAAGTATGCTATTGAAGACCTAAAGCGTGTTAAACTGGGTAGCTGGATTAGAGTCCAAGGGCTTCCTCCACTGGAATCTCTAGGCATTACTGGAAATGGTCATATTTGGTACTTTAACAAATTTAGATTCGAGAAGAAAACTAAAAGAAACAAAATAGTACTGTTCATACCGAGGGTTAATGATTACATCTCGGTTTTCCTAAACAGAAGATTCTTGGGCTATGCTAAACACACAGCTAGGTTCGAAGTAGAAGAGAAAGTATTGGAAGACGGGGATAATGAGCTTCTCCTCCTTGTAGAGTCCACAGGTCACAGGAATGATGGTATACTACCAGTAGGTAACGGTTTAAACGAGCCTGTATTCATCGGCGAAGAAGAGAGTATTCCTATGAAAAACCCGTATTTCAAAGTTTTAAAAGAAGAATCGTTTCTTAAACCAGGCCTTCCAGCAGCCTTAGATTACTCCAGGTTTGTAAACAGGCCAACGGAAATCCTCCCGCCAGAATGCTTCTCAGAGGGTTGGAGAGAGTTTAAGAATCATGAAGAGATTGCGGGGCAAAAAGGCATTTTCCTATTCAAATATAATGTTAATATCCCAGAAACCGATAAGAAAATATGCGTAGTACTGCCGCCTGGCCTCTCAGGCTGGGGCAGAGCAATGCTGTTTGTTAACGGTAGACATGCGGGAACGGTTCCAGTGGATGAAGGCCAAGTAGGCATAAATGTAACTCCTCTGGTAAAACAAGGCGTGGAGAACGAATTCGTCTTCCTCTTGGAAAACATGCCTAGTGCTCCTGCCTGGAGCAATCCATGCGCAAGGCTCTATGATATTATTCTTGACAATGGTTGGAGGGTTTCTCAGGGGCTTCTCGGGGAGAAAGAAGGATGGTTTAAGCCAGAGTTCAACGATTCTGATTGGAAACAAATCAGATTGAGAGACGCATTGGATAAAGGCAGGGTCACATGGCTGAGGAGAAGATTCTTCTACAAGCCTAATGAGAACACTGTGTCTCCACTGATGCTGAGGCTAGACTCGATGGGTACAAAGTGCAAGATATATTTGAACGGTGAGTTGATAGGCAGATACATGAAGACCGGGCCCCAGAGAGACTTCTATATGCCGGAGCCTTTGTTAAGAAAGGAGAACACGCTTGCGATTGTTGTGGAAAACTATGACGATCCTTCTGAAGCACCCTCCATACATATACTTCCATACTACTTTGCGAAGAAAGCCGAGTTGAAGATCAGCTTCTGAACCCGAATCATTTTCTGAAGTACTAGCCGGTTTTTTTTCCTCTAATCCTTGTTCTAAGCGCCTGCCCGTTCATAAAGCAGAAATCAAGCAATCGCCTTCTCCTCGATGTGGATGCAGCATATCTATCACTTTAGTGCCTAAACCTAGAGACACCTCTCCTCCTGTTTCAACAATAACTTCATGTTTTCCAGGTTGACGAAGTACTCTATTTTTCTACGCGCAGCTTTCACGGGAAAGTGCCTGACGAGGTAGTGGGCAACCTCCATGACAATAATAGTGTTGCAGGCGATTTCATCAGTCTTTGATTTCACGCATGGGCTCGCGCACATAGCCGTGTTCCGGTAGACGTTGGTCAAAATAGTAACACCACATGTTGGAGTCGACGAATATCATTTCTCAACTACTCTTTTCTCTCACGTTCCCCCAGATTTCCTTAAGCTTTAAAGGGTTTATCTTGGGGGTCCCCTCCTTAATGCAGCCTTCCATTTCATCTATGAATTCTTCAGGCGAAATCGGCGGCATAACGATAATCCTTTTATCCTCTACTTTCATTCGGGCTTTTCCACCGGTTTTCAACCCCACTTTGTCACGCACTTCCTTCGGTATTAAAACTCTCTCCTTATCGTCAACATCCACTTCTTCAACGCTCATTTTCCCCACTAAACTTATTCCCACGGTGGGAAATATAAGCTTGCCCACAGGCTGAAGCAGGAGACAATTAGCGCTCGCCGCTAATAAGGCGTCTTAGCTTCGGAAACAGAAAGGACGGGTAGAACAAAATACCTTCTTCTCCCCGTCCTACTTGATGAATAATAATGGTGAATATCCGTGAAATTAGTTGTTGACACAAATGTCCTGCTTTTCATCCTTTAAAAAATAAAATATTCCTAGGTCAAGATTCGATGAACTGTTCAAGCATAAAGAGGAGGTTTGCGTTAAGGCCAACATCACCGTCGAAGAATTTTTAAAACGCTGAATGAAATCAAGATTTTCGTTGAAACAATAGAGGATGAAGCAATATGGTGGTGGAGAAGCTACTTCTTACTGTAAACTTTCCGATGATGGTTGAGAACGGGAGGAAGACATTGTCTTA